>NZ_JBFULI010000077.1:0-22618 GCF_056400405.1 Pseudomonas sp. P5_B3
CGCCTTGTGGGTGTCAGCAGCGCGGCCGTTGATCAGACGGACTTCATTCTGGCCACTTGAGGTCCTGGTCAGTACTGTCGCAGGGAGCGTGGACCGCGGAGGGGAGGGCATGGATGCCCTCCCTTTCTCTTTTCACTCAATTGTCCATTAGTTATCGGGGGGCAGCAGCGTTAGCATTGCCTGCGAACAGGATCACCTTGCATTTTGTGTCAGTAATGCTGGCTTAATCCGGATTCGCTGATATCAACGCCTTGCGCAAGGCAACCGAGCGCGTGCGTTCAATTGATTGTTAGTACTATTTCTGACGGCTACACTCCAACCCCATGAAACGCTACCTGCGGTTTTGCTTCATTTTCGTGATTAGCCTGGCGCTTCCCCTCAGCGGGATGGCGGGCGTTCAGGCACCGACAGAACCTTGCCCGATGAAGACGATGGGCATGGCGATGATGGACGATATGGGGATGGACTGCTGCAACGATATGAAAAGCCCGACCGAGCACGGCAAACCCTGCAAGCCGGGCCAGGAGTGCAAGACTGGCGGTATGCTGCAAGTCTCGATCGACAAGCCTCCTGTCACGTTGTTCAGCCCTGTAGTGCTTTCCTCTTCCAGCGATTCCATGCCTGTACCGACCCCTTCCGGGGTATGGCGACCGCCTCGCGTTTGATTCCTGTCCCACATTGAGCCTCATTCCGTTTTAGCGGGATGGCATAGCTGCGCGCATTTCTTTTGACGCTTGCAGTGGATGATCACAGGAATCGTAGACATGAACTCCAAGTGCTATTGCACAGGTTGGTCCCTCGTGGCCGGTCTGGCGGTTAGCGTACTGGCATTGCCGAGCTTCGCTGGCGCATTGACACTCGATGAAGCGCTGCGGCTGGCCGAAAACAATGCGCCGTCGCTGGCTGCACAAGATGCAAAGATTCAAGCTGCCAGCAGTGCGGCTATACCCGCGGGTGAATTACCTGACCCCAAGTTGCTGGCAGGTGTGCAGAACTACCCCATCGGCGGCCCGGATCGCTGGAGCATCAACGACGACTTCATGACCATGCAAATGGTCGGGGTCAGGCAAGAGATGCCCAACGGTGACAAACGCAAAGCTCGCATCGAGGTCGCCAACGCCGGCGTTGATCGCGCTGCCGCCGAGCGTCGGGTTGCACGACTGAACGTACGCCAATCCACGGCATTGGCCTGGATCAGCAGCTACTCGGTCGAGCGCAAAGATGCGCTGTTCCAGGACTTCTACAAAGAAAACCGCCTGCTGGCCGATACCGTCCGGGCCCGGATTGCAGGTGGCCGCGCTCAACCCGCCGATGYGGTGACGCCCAAGCAAGAAGCGGCCCAACTGGCGGAGCAACAGGACGATCTGATTCTCCAGAGAGCGCAGGCCCGAGCGGCCCTCAAACGCTGGATTGGCTCCGCCGCCAACGACAAGCCTGTGGGCAGCTTGCCGCAGTGGCCTATCGATTCCTCAAGCTACGCCCATAAACTGCAACACCACCCCGAGTTGACAGCGTTTGCGCCGATGACCCGCGAAGCGCAAGCCAAGGTCCGTGAAGCCGAGTCTGAGAAAAAGTCAGACTGGAGTTGGGAGCTTGACTATCAACATCGCGATCGCCAGTTCGGCGACATGGTCAGCGTGCAATTGTCCTGGGACTTGCCGCTGTTTCCTGACTCCCGGCAAAACCCCAAAATCGCAGCCAAACAGGCTGAACTCAGCCAGCTTGAGGCTGAGCGCGAAGCCCTGTCACGCGAGCACACTCAGCAACTGGAAAACGAACTGGCTGACTATGCACGCCTGAATCGTGCGGTAAGCCGCAACCAGGAAAGCCTGCTGCCGCTGGCCAGGGAAAAGGTCGAACTCAGCATGGCCAGCTACCGTGCCGGCAAAGGCGATTTAAACGCCGTTGTGGCCGCCCGACGTGAACTCATCGAAGCCCGACTCAAACAGATCGACGTGGAGGAGCAGCGAGCGCTGACCAGTGCGCGTCTGTATTTTGCTTATGGGGAGTCCAGCCAATGAACCTTACAAAATGGAACGGGGCATGGCTGGTTGGCATTTCGCTGGCATTGGGTGTTGCCGGTGGCTACTGGTTCGCTCACCAGCGCATGAGCGCGGTACCTGTTGCGGCCCAGGAGCAGAAACTCAATTCGCCGGACGAACGCAAGGCACTGTATTGGTATGACCCCATGTACCCGCAGCAAAAATTCGATAAGCCGGGCAAGTCCCCCTTCATGGACATGCAACTGGTCCCCCAGTACGCCAATGGAGGTAGTGACCGTGCGACGGTCAGTATCGATCCAGGCCTGACTCAGAATCTCGGTCTGCGTTTTGCGACTGTCACTCGTGGAAATTTTGAGTCCAGTCTCGACGTGACAGGTGTCCTGGCGTTCAACGAACGGGATGTCGCGGTAATCCAGGCACGCACCCCGGGCTTTGTGGAGCGGGTCTATGCCCATGCACCCGGTGATGTGCTCAATGCCAACGCGGCATTGGCGGATATCCTGGTGCCGGAGTGGGCGGCCGCTCAGACAGAGTTCCTTGCCCTCAAGCGCAACGGTGATGCCGACCTGCTGGCTGCGGCCCGCCAGCGACTAAGGCTCACAGGGATGCCGGCTGCGCTGATCACCCAGGTAGAGCGCAGTGGCAAAGTCCAGCCGAACCTGACCCTCACCAGCCCCATCAGCGGCGTGCTGCAAGAGTTGAACGTACGTGCGGGTATGACCGTGGCGGCTGGCGACACTCTGGCACGCGTCAATGGCTTGAGCAGTGTCTGGCTGGCCGTGGCCGTTCCGGAATCGGATGCCGGAGCTATCACCGTGGGTCAGGCAGTCGAGGCGCGCTTGCCAGCTTTTCCAGGGGCAACGCTCAGTGGCAAGGTCAGCGCGATTTTGCCCGAGACCAATCCGGACAGCCGCACGCTTCGTGTGCGGGTGGAACTGCCCAATCCAGATGGGCGCCTGAGACCAGGTTTGACAGCGCAGGTCCGCCTGAATCGTACAACTGAGCAAAGTGTATTGTGGGTGCCGAGCGAAGCGGTGATTCGCACTGGCCGACGTGCCCTGGTGATGCTCGCCGAAGATGCGGGCCGCTACCGCCCAGTGGAGGTGCAACTCGGGCAGGAAAGCGATGGCAAGACGGCGATCTTGAAAGGCCTGGAAGAAGGCCAGAAGGTGGTTACGTCTGGCCAGTTCCTCCTCGATTCGGAAGCCAGTCTCAAGGGCATTGTTGCTAATTCGGAGCAAGAGTCGCCACCCAGTGGAGCAGCCGCCAGTTTGCATGAGGCGGATGGGCAGATCGTTGAGATCAACGATAAAGAAGTCACGCTCGCCCATGGTCCTTTCAAGACACTGGGCATGCCTGGCATGACGATGACGTTCCCACTCGCCAATCCGGCGCTGATGCAGGGCCTTAAAGCGGGTGACAAGGTACGGATCGCTGTGAGCCAGACTGACGATGGCTTGCGGGTCGAGCGCCTGGATAAATCGGGAGTTCAACCATGATCGCCGCCCTTATTCGTTGGTCAGTGGCCAATCGTTTCCTGGTACTGCTGGCGACGCTGTTTGTCACGGCTTGGGGCATCTGGTCGGTGCAGAGCACGCCCATCGATGCATTGCCGGATCTCTCCGATGTTCAAGTCATCATCCGTACCCCCTTTGCGGGACAAGCGCCGCAGATTGTCGAGAATCAGGTGACCTATCCGTTGGCCACCACGATGCTCTCGGTGCCGGGCGCCAGGACCGTGCGTGGTTACTCGTTCTTTGGCGACAGCTTTGTTTACGTGCTGTTTGAAGACGGCACTGACTTGTATTGGGCTCGCTCGCGGGTGTTGGAGTACCTGAGCCAAATTCAAAGTCGGTTGCCGGCCAGTGCCAGGCCGGCGTTGGGGCCGGATGCGACGGGAGTGGGCTGGATCTACCAGTACGCACTGGTGGATCGCAGTGGCGGACACGATCTGGCACAGCTACGCGCACTTCAGGACTGGTTCCTCAAGTTCGAACTCAAGACTCTGCCCAATGTAGCGGAGGTGGCCACCGTGGGGGGGATGGTCAAGCAGTACCAGGTGCAGCTTGATCCGCTCAAACTGGCCAGCCTCGGCATCACTCAGGCCGAGGTATCCGAGGCGATCGGCAAAGCCAACCAGGAAACCGGTGGTGCCGTGCTGGAAATGGCAGAGACCGAGTTCATCGTGCGGGCTTCTGGCTACCTGAAAACGCTCAATGACTTTCGGGCGATCCCGCTCAAGCTCGGTGCGGGCGGTGTTCCAGTGACCCTTGGCGATGTCGCCACCCTTCAGTCGGGACCGGAAATGCGGCGTGGCATCAGCGAACTCGACGGCGAAGGGGAGGCGGTCGGCGGCGTAGTGATTTTGCGTAGCGGCAAGAACGCTCGCCAGACCATTGCTGCGGTCAAGGCCAAACTCGACGAACTGAAAAGCAGTCTGCCGGCCGGCGTGGAAATCGTCACCACTTACGATCGCAGCAAGCTGATCGACCGTGCGGTGGAAAACCTCAGCCACAAGCTCATCGAGGAGTTCATCGTCGTTGCGTTAGTCTGCGGGATCTTCCTCTGGCACCTGCGCTCATCGCTGGTGGCGATCATCTCGCTGCCTGTTGGTGTGTTGATTGCCTTCATCGTCATGCGTTACCAAGGCATCAACGCCAACATCATGTCCCTGGGCGGGATTGCCATTGCCATCGGCGCCATGGTCGACGCCGCGGTGGTGATGATCGAGAACGCCCACAAGAAGATCGAGGCCTGGCATGCGGCCCATCCCGGCGAAGAGCTGAAGGGTGAACATCATTGGCATGTGATGACTGAAGCTGCGGCGGAAGTGGGACCAGCGCTGTTCTTCTGTCTGTTGATCATCACCCTGTCGTTCATTCCAGTGTTCACCCTGGAAGCTCAGGAGGGACGCCTTTTCGGCCCATTGGCTTTCACCAAGACCTACGCCATGGCCGCAGCGGCGGGATTGTCGGTGACCCTGGTGCCAGTGCTGATGGGCTACTGGATTCGGGGGCGAATTCCCGGTGAGCAACAGAACCCGTTGAACCGGTGGTTGATTCGGATCTATCAGCCGGCTCTGGACGCGGTCTTGCGTCGACCAAAGATCACTCTGCTGGTGGCGCTATTGGTTTTTGTCAGTGCGCTATGGCCAATGTCTCGCCTGGGTGGCGAATTTCTACCCCCGCTGGATGAGGGCGACCTGCTCTACATGCCTTCTGCACTGCCGGGATTGTCGGCACAAAAAGCGGCGCAACTGCTGCAACAGACTGACCGCCTGATCAAGACCGTGCCAGAAGTCGAGCACGTTTTCGGTAAGGCCGGTCGCGCTGAAACCGCGACAGATCCGGCGCCTCTGGAAATGTTCGAAACCACGATCCAGTTCAGACCGCATGAGCAATGGCGTCCAGGCATGACCCAGGAAAAACTGGTGGAGGAACTGGACCGTGTGGTGCGTGTGCCCGGTCTGACCAACATCTGGATACCGCCGATTCGTAACCGCATCGATATGCTTGCCACGGGGATCAAGAGTCCCATCGGCGTGAAAGTCGCCGGCACCAACCTGACGCAGATCGATGCCGCGACACAGGCGATCGAGCGAGTGGCCAAGGACGTGCCCGGTGTCAGTTCGGCGCTGGCCGAGCGACTGACCGGCGGCCGCTATATCGACGTGGATATCGACCGCAAGGCCGCCGCCCGTTATGGGCTGAACATCGCCGATGTGCAGTCCATCGTCGCTGGCGCCATCGGTGGTGAAAATGTCGGCGAGACCATTGAAGGGCTTGCACGTTTCCCGATCAACGTACGTTACCCACGAGAGTGGCGCGACTCGCTCGGCGCCCTGGAGCAACTGCCGATCTACACCCCGCTGGGTAGTCAGATCACCCTGGGCACGGTGGCGAAGGTCAAGGTCAGTGACGGTCCGCCGATGCTCAAGAGCGAAAACGCACGACCTTCAGGCTGGGTATACATCGATGTCCGCGGTCGGGACATTGCCTCGGTGGTTGCCGATCTGCGTCGGGTCGTCGATGAACAGGTCAAGTTGCAACCGGGCATGAGCCTGAGCTACTCCGGGCAGTTCGAGTTTCTCGAAAGGGCCAACGCACGCCTCAAACTGGTGGTGCCGGCCACGCTGTTGATCATTTTCGTGCTGCTCTACCTGACGTTCGCCCGATTCGACGAGGCTTTGCTGATCATGGCCACTCTGCCATTCGCACTGACTGGCGGGGCATGGTTCCTCTATCTGTTGGGCTTCAATCTGTCGGTCGCCACCGGAGTCGGCTTTATCGCTTTGGCCGGTGTTTCTGCCGAGTTCGGCGTCATCATGCTGCTCTATCTGAAGAATGCCTGGGCCGAACGTGAAGACCTCGGCGACAGCTCTGAGCGCGGACTGGTGGCGGCGATTCGTGAAGGTGCCGTGCAGCGGGTTCGCCCCAAGGCCATGACCGTGGCCGTCATCATTGCAGGCCTGTTACCCATCCTGTTGGGCAGCGGTACGGGCAGCGAAGTGATGAGCCGCATCGCCGCGCCCATGGTCGGCGGTATGGTCACGGCACCTTTACTGTCCCTGTTTGTCATTCCGGCAGCCTATCGCTTGATGCGTCGTCGGCAGCTCACTATCGAACCTCAAACCCTTAAAGGAAAAATCGTATGAAACTGACCCTTGTTGCAGTCGCAAGCACCGCCGTTGTGTTGTCGCTTTCTACTTACGCGCAGGACATGCCAGGAATGAAAATGGAAGGTATGGGCGACATGGAAATGAAGCAGGAGTCGAAGCCGGCTCCTGTCGCCAGCGCCGAGGGTACGATCAAGGCGATCGATCCCGCGAAGCATACGGTGACCCTCGCTCATGGCGCCGTTCCAGCAGTGCAGTGGCCGCCAATGACCATGGCCTTTTCAGTGACGGAAGATCAACTGAAAGGGCTGGAGGTTGGAGACCCTGTATCGTTTTCCTTTCGGCTGGAGGGCGGTAGAGCCACGATTGTTTCCATAAAAAAATGAAGGGCTGATGTTGCAGGTGACCGGTACCCATCGTCGTGCCGGTTTTTACCATTTGGGTCAGGTTGAAGTTTCTGTGCAATCCGTTCGTCGGTCCTGATGCTCTTTTGTTGAACTCGGGCTGAATGCACTTATCGAAAAAAACTGTGGGAATGCTTCCCACACAATGATGCCAACCGGCTCTCAAGGATCGTGCGGATGCCACAGTTGCTCGTGGTTGCTGCACATTTATGACCGTGCCGGTTGCCCGGCCGCTCCAGTGGGCGGCCGGGAACTCAACTGGACATTGCGTTCGATACGGAGGTGACGACGCAACGCCAAGCGGAGGTACATCATGCTGCTCAAGAAAACTTTGTTGGCTCTGGCAATCGGCGGGGTCCTGTCGGCATCGACTGTCCTGGTACCCGATTACATCGCAAGTTTCTCCAGCGCGTATGCCAAAGATGGTGGTAGCGGAGGCGGTGGTGGTCACGGCGGTCACGGTGGTGACGGCGGAGGCGGTAACGCTGGTAGCGGCCATGGAGATGGCGGCGGTCATGGCGCTGCAGGCAATGGCGGTGCAGGTGCTGGTGCTGCAGGCAATGGCGGTGCAGGTGCTGGTGCTGCAGGCAATGGCGGTGCAGGTCATGGCGCTGCAGGCAATGGCGGTGCAGGTGCTGGCGCTGCGGGCAATGGCGGCCCGGGGCGCGGTGACGCTGACCATGGCGCAGTGGCCGGGAATAGAGGCCCCGGCATTGCGCATGACAACGACGATGACCATGGTGGCATGGCCGGGAACAGAGGTCCCGGCAATGCGCGTGACAACGACGCTGACCATGGCGCAGTGGCCGGGAATAGAGGTCCCGGCATTGCGCATGACAACGACGATGACCATGGTGGCGTGGCCGGGAACAGAGGTCCCGGCAATGCGCGTGACAACGACGATGCCAATGACAACGATGCCGCAGATGCAGCCAGGGACGCTGCCAAGGCTGATGCGGATGCAGCACGGGACGCTGCAAAAGCTGCTGGCGTAGCGGGCGCAGATGCAGCCCGGGACGCCGCCAAAGCCGACGTAGCTGCAGCCCGGRACGCCGCCAAAGCCGACGTAGCTGCAGCCAGGGACGCCGTCAAGGCCGACGTAGCTGCAGCCAGGAACGCTGCCAAAGCCGAGGTGAGCGCAGTCAGAGAGGCTGCCCAAGCCAAGGCGAGGGAAGCCAGAGAGGCTGTGGCTGACGCCCTGGATGCCCCGGATGAGGTATCGAACTAAACCTGCACGTTCGGCAATGAACATGGCAGGCATACCGTAGAAAACGTCCCGGGAGCTTGAGGGACGTATAGCAAAGAGTCGCAAGCCCTGAAGCGTAGCGGGGCTTGCGACTTTTTTTCGAAATCGTGTCGCCTTCACGAGTGATGAGCAAGTCGCTCGGATTCGAGAGGGGGGATTGCTCGGCCCGGCAAGGTTATTCAGGTATGAGATAAACTTGGGCCCTTTCGGCACAAGACTCAGGAGAGGTGATGAATGGAATCGTTTAGCGTTCGCGAGCTGAAAAAGACTGACGCTCAAGCGTTGCTGGCATTCGAAGTCCATAACCGTGAATGGTTCGAATCCCATATTGATGCGCGCGACCCTGCTTTTTACTCGTTGCAGGGTGTCGCCGATCACATAGAAAGCTATTTGTCCGATTTTGCCATTGGCGCCTGGCACCCGTTTGTCATAGAGGATTCCAATCAGAGAATCGTCGGTCGAGCCAATCTGAAAAGCATCGACTCATCGACCCGTTCTGCGCAAGTCGGCTATCGGATTGCTCAGAGCGCGTGCGGGCAGGGGCTGGCCACGCTGGCGCTGAGGCATCTGGTCCAGGAGGCACGGATGCGCTGGGGGCTTACGCAACTGGTTGCCTTTGCCTACAAGGAAAATGTGGGCTCAAGAAAAGTCCTTGATCGTTGTGGATTCCAGCTGGAACAACCCTCCTGTAACGAAAATTCGGGGAACGAAGACCGATTCGTCCTGTTGGTCCAGATAAGATCCCCCAGCGATTCAGAGCGTCGGCAGCAGGTCGGTGACGCCCCCGGTCACTCCTGCGGCGCTTGATCTTCAGCCACCTCTTTCCAGCTGTCATCCGGATCGAAGCGCTTCATCGATTGCGCCAGTTTTTCACCACCGGGCCCCAGGTCTTTCTCGAACACCTGTCCTTCATGACTGATCATGAAACTCATCACCCCGGTGTCATCGTATTTCGCCGGCCAGGCGATCAGGGCAAAGCCCCGGCTCATCTTGTCACCGATGAGGTAGCTGTAGGCGCCACCCGGTGCCGAAGGACCCTGGCCATCGAGGATACGGAAGCGGTAACCATGCCACTCTTCGTCGGCAATGGCTTTGCCGAACGAAGGTCCCAGCGGGCTGATCTGGCCGCTGTCGTCTTCCGCCCAGTAGAGTCCATCGTGCTTGCCGGGGGTGCTGAAGATTTTCTGCGCATATTCGAGTGCGCCGTCTCCGTCTCGATCGACTGACGCGTAGTCCATCTGGGCATCGTGATAGGCCAGCACCGATTGCACCGCGGCCAGTTCGTTGCGGCCGATTTGACGGGCACGGATCTCGGCACTGCCGGCCTTCAGGTCGAAGCGCCAACCGTTAGCGTCTTTTGTCATGGGGATGGGCAGTGTCCAGTTCTTGCTGCCGACCGCCAGGACAACCTGGCGGTAACTGGTGTTTTCAAAGTGGTGTTGCTCGCGGTATTGCTGCAAGAACGCATCCACATCTTTGCGCTGTACACCTTCGCGGGGGATGTAATTGTGCCAGTCACTGCCAAGCAGCTCGGTCAGGCGTGCCTGGTCGGCGTGTTCCGTGCCCAGTGCCTGGACAAAGGCTTCAGCGGCCTTTTCTGGCGTTGGAAAGGCCTGCTGTGCCGTCGCCACGCACGACCACAACAAGCCGGCAGCTATCGCAAGGACATGAGGGAGCAAGCCCGTGAGTCCCTTCAATCGAGGATGGTTTTTCAACGACGGCCCCCCCTTTGACGCGCTGGTGGACTGGACGGCCGGCTGACCTGGTGACCGGCCGATCGCGCGGCACTGGGGCGTTGGGCGGATGCCTGGCTGGCCCGGCCACGATTGGCCTGGACGTTGGCCTGGGACGGTGAGCGTGCGCCGGCGAACGCATTGTTGCGGGCACTGCCGGCACTGGCGGCCGGTCGTTGATTCGCCGTCTGACGCGTCTGCGCCTGGCCCTCTCTGCGCTGATTGAGCTGAGCGCTCTGGTTCCTGGGCTGCTGATTCTCCCGGGTGTTTCTGGCCGTGCCCTGACCTCTGTCAGCCGCCTTTGGCCTGTCTGCACCGGCCTGCAACCGATTGTCCCCCGCGGTTGCGGACTGGAGTTTGCGTGTTTGATCACGGGCTTCGCGGTTGCTGGTGGCAGGTCGTTCGATACCGTGCCTGTCCATTGAGGTGCGGGCATTTTCACGTGCCTGGGTGCGCTGGGCATTGTCCCCGCGATAGGCTTCACGCTGATTGGCGCCGTTCAATTGGCGGCCGTACTGTGCGCGGCTCGCGCTGTCTCGATAGGGCACGCCATTGCGGTGCACCGGGTTGTGCTGCCATTTGTTCTGGTTGTTAGTGATGCGGTTGTTGGTATTGATGTTGTTGTAGCGATTGACGTCGATATCAATGTCGTTATTGCCCCAATCACATTCACCCCACAACGATCCAACGATCGCCACACCAGCGCCAAACGCCAGTCCGGCCATCAGGGCCTGACCAGGGTAATAGGCCGGTGGCGGTGGATAGTACACGGGCGGCGACGCCGGGTAGGCCCAGGTGCCGTAGGTGGTGGTCGGGTTATAGGTGGGGACGTACACCACCTGCGGATCGGCAGGCTGGATGATGATGGTGGAGTTGCTGGCCGGGGCCGATTCAGGGGCTGGAGCCGGTGCCGCAGTCGTGGTCGCCGGTGCCGCGACATTCTGGATCGTCACGTTCTGATATTGGTTGCTCTGCAGGTTACCAGCGGCCTGGGCCTGATGACGCAAGCGTTGTACGCCGTTCATGACATCGTCGGGCTGCGCCAGGAAGGCATCACCCAGGCGTTGGACCCAGACGGGATCCTGCCCCAGCGTTGCCAGAACCTGCGGGAAGGCGACCAGCGCCTGCACGCTCGGATCCCAGGGCTGGTTCGCTACCTGTTTGACTGCATCATCGCCCTTGGCGTCCGGGTGCGCTTTGGACCAGGTGACCGCCTCGCCGACTTCCCCCGGGTAGGTAGTGGCCATCAGTACCTGTGCCAATAGTGGGTCCGGGTAAAGCGCAATGGGCGCCAGCATTTGATCCAGCTGTTCCTGGGTAAACACGGGATCTTTGGCAGGCGCGGTGGCAGTCGCGGTGGCGGGCGCTGTATCGGCAGCGTTTGCGGGTGCGGCGGCGGTCACATCCGCAGCCTGTGTCAGGCAGGAAGATCCACTCAAAAACAGAACGGCTGACAACGCGTAAAAAAATGGAATGCGCATTGCACCCCCTATGTGGTCAGGCAGGCTTGAAATGAATGAGTCGCTGCCGCAGAGGTGAAAGCTGACTTTGCAAGCCACAGAGCCCAGCTTCGATGCCGCTTTCTAATGGTAGCAGCTCATTCGAACGACCCAGGTTGTCTTTAAAACGGCGTCAACCTGATCGATCACTGGGCGCTGGCATCGCTTTCGTGTTCTTCGGCGAATGCCATGAACACCTCCAGGTCCAGCACATCCAGCTTGATCTGGGCGATGAACGCCGAGAAGGCCAGATTGGCCGCGAGCAATCGCAGATCAGAGGCCCAGGCCGGAAGGTAGGTCGGTCCCTTGAGCCAACCGGACTCGAACAGTGGCGCCAGGCGCACGGTGTCAGCCAGGCTGAGGCGCCCGGCAAACAAATGCCCCACCAGTTCCGGCCGGTTATCGCGGATTGCAATGCGCAGCAGGGTGTGGACGCCGAGTAGCCCGGTCAGGTAGGCGGCATCCTTGGTGAACGCCGAACCGCCCCGCAGGTCGGCGCCGCGGAACACCCGTTGGGTGGAGCGGAAGGATTCCTCCTGCGACTGCCCGGCCGCCAGAAAGCCTTCGAACACCTGGATGAAGTCGGCACCCTCCAGCGCCTGCTGGACGGCGAGCACGCGCAGGGCCAGACGACGCAAACGATTGATGTCCATGCTGCCGGTGAACAGTTCGGCCAGGGTGGCAATGCCTTCCTGGGTCTGGGTCGTGCGCGGTGCGCCCAGGCCCAGGCTTGTGAGGTTGGGCTGTCGCGCACCGTTTTGTGCCGTGGCGACATGCACGAAGGCCTCGTGTTGCAACAGTTGGTTCTTGTCCAGCTCCGAGAACAGCGCACTGGCCCGCAGGCGGATGCGGCTAGATCCGGCGATGGCCTTGGCGGCCAGGTTCGGATCGAGTACGACCGTGATCTGTCCGACGCCGAAGAAACGGTCCAGTTCCGGTTGAATCCAGGCGGCGAACGCCTTGGCCGGGATTTCGGCCGGGCAGGGTGGAATCCGCGCGCTACCCAGCAGGGCGTCAGTAGTCTTGAGAAAGAAACGGGCCGCGTCGAGCATGCTCAGTTGCAGGCGTTTGTAATAGAAATCCGGGCGCCGATACAGTGCAGACGAATAGTGCGTAAACGCAGGAGTACCAATTGCCCCCAGCATGTGTCCGGCCGTGGCATAGCTACGGGCGGTCATGGCGAGGAAATTCCCGGCCGGATGCCCGACATCGCAGCGGCTGATAAAGGTTTCCAGAGCGGCGATGTCGGCGCTGTGCTCGCGGGGCTGCAGCTTGACATCGGGTAACTGAGCACGCCCGCTGCGCCATTTCGCCAGGAAGTCTTCCTCGACGCCATCGGGCCAGGACAAGGCATCCAGCACGCGGATCTTGCGGGTCAGGTCGGGCAGGGCGGCATCGAGTTCGGACAGGGCGGCGGCGCTCATGGATAGCTCCTTGAGGGACGAAGTGACGTTACTAAAGCTTAGTCGTCGCGCTCGGTTGCGTGTGTTTGCGAAGACAGGCAAGCGTCCTCAGAGCAGGCTCCACGACACCCCGAGGTACATCGCCATGCCCTCGCCGGGGGTGGAGCGTGCCGCGTCCAGGCCTTTGTCGTCGTAGCCCGGCGTGACCGTGGCGGCATAGTGCTTGTCGGTCAGGTTGCGCAGGTCCAGCCAGGTCTGCCAGTCGCCCTTGGGCGCGTTGTAGCCCAGTGTCGCGCCGAAGATTGCGTAGGGATCGGCGTAGTAGCTGTTGGCGTAATCGACCGCCACCGTGGACACCCATTGTGTGTTGACCGCGGCGAAAAAGCCTTGTGGCCAGTCGTAACGCAGTTCGCCCTGGTAATAGTGCATCGGCAGGCCCGGCAGGCGGTTGTCGCCGAAGCGGTCATCGTCGCGGTAGTGGAAGTCACTGAAGGTGTAGCCCTGGCGCAGACTCAATTGTCCGCCATCGTCCGGCGACCAAAGAGGGCTCAGCAGGCTGGCTTCCACGCCCTGGTGCACGGTGGGGCTGGCGTTGAGTTCGTAGGGGGTGGTGGCGTTGGCATCCGGCAATACCGACAGCAACTCGTGGCGCACTTGGGCGTAGTACCAGGCCAGGCTCCACTGCCCCAGCGTGCTGTCACCGCGGCCGCCGATTTCCAGGGTGGTGGCGGTCTGGTTTTGCAGCTTGACCGGATCACGCTGGGCGCCTGTGGCGGGGCCGCTGCCTGCCGGGAACCGAATGTTGGAGCTATAGATCAGCGACCACGGGTGCGGTGCCTCGACCGAGCGACTGAGATTGCCGAACAGTTGCAGGTCAGGTGTCAGTTGATAGCGCAGGCCCACGCGCGGGGCATAGTCCCAGTCGTGCAGGCTGGTCTTGCCACCACTTTGCGGGTAGGTGACATCGCTTTCACGGCGGGTGTAGATGGCAGCGAGGCCGGTGGTCAGCCACAGGTCGTCGGCGATTTCCAGGTCATTGCCCACATGCAGGACGCTGTCCGAACCCTGGTAGGTGAAGTTGCGAATCAGCGTGCCCGGTGCATAACCGGCGGTGTTGCCGGTGGGGATGCGCACGAATTCGCTGGCACCCGAGTTGGGCAGGTGTCTGGTCACTCGCAGGCCCAGCGTGCTTTGGCTTTGCAGGCCCCATAGCGAGTCGCGACGCTTGTAGTCGAAGGTGCCGCTGACGTCCGTGTACGCCACCTTCAGGCGGTTGGGACCCTCACGCAAATCCATTGGGTAGTCGTGGTAGACAAGACCGGTCTGGATGCTCGAATCGTCATCGATGTACCAGGTGGTCTTGTTGCCGATAAAGGTGCTGCCCGGTTCGTCGCGGCGGTCGTCCCGCGCCACGTAGGCCGGGTTGGCCGTCCGTGGGTCGTGCTCGATGGAGTGCTTGGTCACGCGTCCCGCGAGGTCGTTGTCGGTCTGGCGGTGGCGCAGGTAGAAGCGTGTTTCCAGGTTGGGGTTGAAGCGATAACCGAAGTTGGCGATGACACCCTGGCTCTCACTGGCCGTATGGTCCTGGTAGCCGTCGGCGTTGGCGTCGGTCATGGCCACGTAGTAATCGAAGGCACCCAACACCTGGCCGGAGCTGACCTGGCGTTGACGATAACCGTGGCTGCCCGTCGCGTAGCGTACCTGCAACTTCGGCGCGTCGTAGCCGGTATGGCTGACGTAATCGATGGCCCCGCCCAAGGCCAGGGCGCCGCGGTCGAAACCGTTGGCGCCACGCAGCACTTCCACATGGTCGAGCCAGAGCGGCTCCAGCAGCTCATAGGGCGTGCCGCCAGGGCCGGTCAGCGGCAGACTGTCGAGCATGGTGTACAGCCCCGAGGCATGGGCGCCCGGTGCACGGTTGATACCCGATCCACGGATCGAGATCTTCACCCCTTCGTTGCCCGCCGACTGGGCGTAGATCCCCGGCTGGTAAGCCAGCACATCCTGATTGCTGGCCACGCGGCCCTGCAACGGGCGGCGCATGTCGACCACATTGGTGCCACCGGGCACCTGGGCCAGCCGCGCCCTGGCGTCCTCGATCCCCTGGTCTTCATCGCTCTGGTCCTCAGCCCCGATCAGCACTTGTCCCAGCTCCAGGCTCTGGGCCTCGGCCATGGCCGGACAAACAAGGGCCAGGCCCAGCAGCGCGGCGGGCAAGTATTCAGGCGAGGGCATGGGGGGAAACTCCAGACGTACAGGAACGGGCAAAGAACAGTGCGACGCAAGAAAGAACGAAGGGAGCACATGGCAATTTTGCTTTTTGCACGCCAAGGGTTGGGCGGCCGCGATTCAACGCTACAACGGTTTACTGCATTCCGACGATGAGGGGGATGCGGCATTCATCCGCCACAGGAACGACCGTCTCCAAATACGACGAAAGTCGTATGGAGGTCTGTTTCGGCACATGTTAGTAGACGTTTATCTTGAAAGCGCAATTGCTAATTTGTATCATTCGTTTTCAATCCAGCGAAGCAGGGAACGCAGCGCCCAAACAATAAAAAGGTCAAGGCAATGCTCAAAATGCTTCTCGTATACGGTCATCTGCTCGCTACGTGTATTGCCCTGGGGAGGGTGTTGCAGGCGGATCACAAGCTTTGGAGTTGGCGCAAGGAAATACTGGACCAGGCGCGGCTCGAGTACCTTGATGAAACCCGGAAGATCGTCAGCCTCGCACTGCTGGGCCTTTGGGCAAGCGGATTGTTGCTGGTGCTCCAGGGTTACCTCAATGAAGGCGACGCGTATCTGCTCAATCAGAAACTCTGGGCCAAGGTGACTGTCGTCGCGCTGCTTAGCCTGAACGGTGCATTGTTGCATCGAGTTGGTTTCCCGCTTCTGCAAAAGGCTCCATTCGTCGCACTGCGCACTGCAGGGCGCACGCGGCTTGCCTTGTTGGGTGCGCTTTCCATGAGCGGTTGGCTATTCGCCGCATTCCTGGGGGTGGCTCGAGCCTGGAATCACGTGTTGCCTTATCTGCATGTGATGGGCGTATTCGCGGCATTCTCGTCACTGGCTTGTTGCGTGGCACTTGCAGTCGCCGGTAGGGCGGGCAGTGTCGGTGCGCAAAAATCCTCGGTACCGGGGTAGCTATCAACTGACCGAGGGAAGCCCGCTCCCTGAAGTGGCGGGCTTCAGCGAATCCGGTGTCGCCTGAGCCGCTGTCACCTTTCGGTGATTACCCGTGGTAGAGGCCGCTCGAACACTCGTCCTTTTTTCATGACCCATAGGCGGTTTCCCGACAGTTCGATCGCTTTCACAAAGCCGTCGGTCGGCTTTCTCCTGCGCGGGTTGACCCGGAGCCAGAAAGGGCTAACTTAGATTGCGTGGGAAAAAATCCCACGCGAAAAATTCAAGAGAGATTGTAAGTTTACGGGTTACTCCCATGCCGCTCCCGGATCGCAGCGCGAATTGCGTTGGCACTGCTCGCGGTAAATCACCAGGAGAATGCACGATGAACACTTACCTGCTTTTCAAGAGAGGCCTACTGGCGCTGGCAATCGGTGGCGTCCTCTCGGCTTCCGTCGTTTTGGTTCCAGACTCCGTTTCCCATGAATCGAGTGCCTATGCCAAGGATGGTGGTGGCGGTGGCGGTGGCGGTGGCGGCGGTGGTGGTAGCGGTGGCGGCGGCGGTAGTGGCGGCGGACATGGCGGCAACAGTGGGAGCGGTGGCAGTGGAGGCCACGGCGGCAACAGTGGAAGCGGTGGCAGTGGTGGCCACGGCGGTAACAGTGGGAGCGGCGGAAACAGTGGTCACAGCGGCAGCGATCATGGGAACGGGAATTCAGGCCATGCCGGTTCTGGAGGCTCGAACTCCGGTCGCGGTGGTACCCATGCAGAAGCGGGTGACGACCACGGCGCCCACGTCGGCGGTGAGCCGGGTGACGACCACGGCGTCCACGTTGGCGGTGAGCCGGGTGACGACCACGGCGTCCACGTCGGCGGCGAGCCCGGAGACGACCACGGCGTCCACGTCGGCGGCGAGCCCGGAGACGACCGCGGCGTCCATGTCGGCGGCGAGCCGGGTGACGACAGCGGCAATCATGATGGTGGCGAACCCGGCGACGACAACAGCCGGATCTGAAGCGGCCTGATGACCTCATACAAGACCCTGAAGACCGGTTTTGTATGAGGCACGGCAAAAAAAAGCGCCTGTCTTCATGGGATTATTTCCCACGTAGCTATACTGGGGTTAACTGACCAGGAATGCGCTGAATGCAATCGTCTACCTTGCCCACCTCGCTCCTCAAAGCCTTGCGACATGTCATGCGGCCGCTGGTACGCCTGATGCTGCGCAAAGGAGTCACCTACCTGGTGTTTGCCGACCTGCTCAAGGAGGTTTTCGTCGAGGTGGCGGACCGAGAGTTCCGTCTGGGCGACAAGGCACCGACCGACAGCCGCATCAGCCTGCTCACCGGCGTGCACCGCAAGGATGTACGGCGCTTGCGCAACACCAGCGACCCCGCTTCTTCCACGCTTCCGGAAAACATCACTTTCGGTGCGCAACTGGTCAACGCCTGGGCCAGGGCGCCGTTCTGCAACGACGCCGGCCAGCCACTGCCATTGCCTCGATTGGCCAGTGCCGGCGGCGACCGCTCCTTTGACGCCCTGGTGGCGAAGGTCAGCACGGATATCCGGGCGCGAGTGGTGCTGGACGAGTGGCTGCGCCTGGGCGTCGTGCGCCTTGACGAACAAGATCTCGTGCACCTCGAAGCCCAGGCCTTCGTGCCGCAAAAGGGCTTCGATGAGAAAACCGCTTACCTGGGGCACAACCTGCACGATCATGCCAGCGCCGCGGTACACAACCTGAGCGGCGAAGGTCCGGCCTTTTTTGAACGCAGCGTCCACTATGACGCGCTGACCCCAGCGAGCGTCGAGGCGTTGCGCGAGGCCGTTGCCAGCGAGGGGATGCAGGCCCTGTTGAGTTTCAACCGACTCGCCGCCGATCTGGAATTCCGCGACCTGCCCAGTCTTGAGTCGCGTCAGCGCATCACGGTCGGCCTGTACTTCTACACTGAAGTTTCAGATCCCAATTCATCAACGGCCCCTAAGCCATGACCGTCAACTTGCGCCTGATTCGTGCAATCGCCCTTGCTCTGGGCCTCGGGCTTCCGATTGTGTTGCAGGCCGCCCCGACCTGTGTCAGCCAGAATGACGCGGGCACAAGTGAAGTTCCGGTCATCCAGGCTCCGGGTGGCACCGGCGGTACGGGTGTGGCGCCTGGTGGCATGGGCGGTACCGGCATCAGCACCGACAACGGCGGGGTGGGTGGTACAGGCGCACCGCTGAAAAAGCGCCCTGGCGGGATTGGCGGCACCGGTGCCGTTGCAGGCGGCGTGGGTGGCACGGGCATTGGCAGTGAAAGCGACAACGGCGGGATCGGTGGCACCGGCATTGTCGGCACTATCACCGGGTTTGCCTCGATCTGCGTCAATGGCGTGGAAGTGCACTTCAGCAATAACGTTCCTGTCAACGAGAACGGCATTGCCACCACCAGTACCCAGCTGGCAGTCGGCCAAGTGGTTGCCGTGGAAGCGTTCAATTCCAAGCGAGGTCTGGAGGCCGGGCGCATTTCTATCCTGCACGTCTACGAAGGCCCTTTGACGGCCCTGCCGAGAGATTCCATGCCCATGCGTGTCATGGGGCAGCCGGTACGCCTGGCCGGCGGTGCTCAAGTCGCTGCTGGTCTGCGCCCGGGCGATCCGGTACGGGTCAGCGGGCTGCGCGATGCTCGTGGCGAAGTGGTGGCCAGCCGCATCGACCGGGCACCCGGCCTCAAGGAGGCCAGTGCCATCGGACCGGTGGATCGCAGCGGCTATCTCCACGGGCTCAAACTCGGCAATAACCCAAGCCCGGCGCAGGAAGTGCTGGTACGCGGCCAGTGGTCCGGCCGCGAACTGGACGTGACCCAAAGCCGTCCCGACCCGAGCCTGCCCTTCATTGGCCGGGTACACCATGCGGTGATCGAGGGCCTGGTACAAGGCCGACAGGACCGCCATTTGGTGGTGGGTGGTTTTAATGTGACGCTGGCGCGCGACACCGTGTTTGTTGGTGTGCAGCCTTCAGAACTGGCGCTGGATCGACGCGTGCGGGTCATCGGCGTGTTCAGCGGCGCGCGGGATGTGCAGGCAACGCGTATCGAATTGTCTCGCGAGCGCTCCGATTCGCCAGCCAGCAACCAACACGGACGACTCCGAACCCGCGAGCAAGGCACGGACGACTCAAGTGGCTCGAGCAACTCGAGCGGCTCCGATAGTTCCGGCAACTCCGGCAACTCCGGCAACTCCGGCAGTGACAGGAGTGGCGGCTCCGAGAGCGAAGGCAGTGTCATCGACGATACTCGCCACGGGGGCAATGACAGTCGTGGCAGCGGCGACAGGACGGAAAGCGTGGACAGGTCCGGCAAGTCAGAGCGTGTCGAGAAGGTCGAGCGACCCGACAAAGTGGATAAAGTCGAAAAGGTCGAGCGTCCGGATAAAGTCGAGAAAGTTGAACGTCCAGAAAAAGTCGAGAAGGTAGAGAAAGTCGAAAGGGTCGAGAAAATCGAGAAGGTTGAGCCGGTTGAAAAAATCGATCACTCTGGCAGGCCGGGTTAAACAGTGCAGTCATGATGCACTTTCGTCATAAGTAACTAGGCTAGGTAAGTCACGCAACAAAGCATGCGTGTGAACTTCGATGACGGAACACACGAGGTGAACATGGACCCCAAGCGCATCCTGCTTGTTGGTTTGCTCGCCAGCCTGGCCTTGCCAGCCTTGGCCGATACCTTCACGACCTCAATCGGAACCGACTACTCTCGGGGCGACTATGGCACCGGTACTACTTCCGAAACCTGGTACGTCCCACTGGTGGGCAAATACGAAACCGGTCCCATGACCTACAAGCTCACTGTGCCCTGGCTGCGCATCACCAATCCTTCGGTCGGCCCTGACGGCGAGCCGTTGCCCGGCGGCTGCGGCAAAGTGGTAAGCGGTTTGGGCGATACCGTCGCCGGTGCCGACTATGCCGTGCTTGACGGCAGCGTTGACGGGTTGTTCGTGGACCTGATCGGCAAGGTCAAGTTGCCTACAGCCGACGAAGACAAGTGCCTGGGCACAGGCAAAACCGACTATTCCGCCCAGGTCGACGTCGCCAAGGCCTTCGGCCCTGTGACCGGGTTCGCCACTCTGGGCTGGAAAAAATTCGGCGACCCGTCGGGCTCCGACTTCGACGACCCGATATTCGCCGGCCTGGGCTTCGCCATACCCGTGTTCGCACGTACCTCGGCGGGCGCGTCCTACGACTGGCGGCAGAAGGTCGTTTCCACGGGCGACCAAATCAAGGAGCTCACCCTGTTCCTCACGCACAAGCTCAATCAGAACTGGAAGTTCCAGTTGTATGCCGTCAAGGGGTTTTCCGACGCGAGCCCGGATGGCGAGGCTGGACTGGTGTTCAGCCACACCTACTGATACCCGCCTGTTTCCCTGCACTGATGCGTTTCACCGCTTTGACCCAGGTTGGGTCCAGGCGCGACGGTGCGTGTCGAAAAGCCAGTCAGGCCAGCCAAGCTCAGGTCCTGATGTTCGGTCGTTGACACTCAGGCTGACAGCACTAATCTAATAGGTGTGGGAATATTTCCCACGCAACGATGCCGGCTGGCTCTGAGGGATCGTGCGAATACCGCAGTTGCTCGTGATTGCTGCAGATTTATGGCCGTGCCGGTTGGCTGGCCGCTCCAGTGGGCGGCCGGGAACTCACTGGACATTGCGTTCGATACGGAGATGACGGCGCAACTCCAAGCGGAGGTGCATCATGGTACTCAAGAAGTGTTTGTTGGCTCTGGCAATTGGCGGGGTCCTGTCGGCATCGACTGTCCTGGTGCCTGATTACATCAGTAGTTTCTCCACCGTGCATGCCAAAGATGGCGGTAGCGGTGGAGGTGGAGGTGGAGGCGGCCACGGTGGTGGCGGCAGCGGAGGCAGCGGCGGAGGCGGCGGTGGTCACGGTGGTGGCGGCAACGGTGGCGGTGGCGGCGGCTCTGGTGGCTCCGGCGGAGGTGGTGGTCACGGTGGCGGCGGTGGTTCCGGCAGTGGAGGCTCCGGAGGCGGTGGCCACGGTGGTGACGGCGGAGGCGGTAGCGGTGGTAGCGGCCATGGAGATGGCGGCGGTCATGGTGCTGCTGGCCATGGCGGCCCGGGCCGCGGCGACGCTGATCATGGCGGAATGGCCGGGAATAGAGGCCCGGGCAATGCGCGTGACAACGACGATGACCATGGTGGAATGGCCGGGAATAGAGGCCCGGGCAAAGCGCGTGACAACGACGATGACCATGGTGGCATGGTCGGGAACAGAGGCCCTGGCAAAGCGCATGCCAACGACGATGACGACGATGCGGATAACGCCGCAGATGCAGYCAGGGAAGCCGCAGAAGACGCCAATGACGCAGCCAGGGAAGCGGCAGAAGAACCCGGTGAAGCAGCCAGGGAAGCCGCAGAAGACGCCAATGACGCTGCCAGGGAAGCCGCAGAAGACGCCGCAGATGCAGCCAGGGAAGCTGCAGAAGATAGGGGCGCTGCCAGGATCGACGCAGATGTAGCCAGGGATGCTGCCAGAGCCGAGGCGGATGCGGCCCGAGACGCTGCGAGAGCTGAGGCTGATGCAGCCCGAGACGCTGCCAGAGCCGCTGGCGTACCGAAAGCAGATGCAGATGCAGCCCGGGACGCCGCCAAGGCAAAAGCAGATGCAGCCAGAGATGCTGCCAGGGCTGCCGCAGATGCGGCCAGGAACGCTGCCAAAGTAGAGGCGAGGGAGGCCAGAGAGGATATGGCCGACGCCCCTGATGCCCCGGATGTCGATGTGGCTGAGGTACAGAACTAAGCCCGCACGTTCGGCAATGAACATGGCAGGCATACCCGAAGAAAACGTCCCGGGAGCTTGAGGGACGTATCGACTATGAGTCGCAAACCCTGAATAGTCGCGGGGTTTGCGACTTCTTTTTGAAATCTGSCGCACGGTCCGAAATACCGACGAGGATGTCGGCAGAGGGGGGGGGCTGAGCAGGACGGGTGTGGCGCTGTCATTGAATGTGGTGGCCTGGAACCGTGCCATCGCTGGGAGTGGGCGATGGGTGGCGTCCACGAAATAAGGGGTGCTTCAGTGACGACGTGGTCCGGGCTCTCTGCTGCCCCAATGCTTTATATAGGCGCTGGGGGTTTTCATGGTGGCAACCCGGGTGCCTTGGTAAGGAAGAAGTATTTTCAGGCGGGGGGGTTGACCACGTATTTTAATACTGTACTATTCGCCTCCCGCTAACGAGCAGCTTGATGTTGTTCTTGGCTTAAGTAGTTGATTTTRTTGAAAAATCAGAARCTTTTAAGGTTGCAARTTGAAAAGATGCGCTGTAAGATGCGCACCTCGGTTGAGACGAAAGATCTTRACCAACCGCTCTTTAACAACTGAATCAAGCAATTCGTGTGGGTGCTTGTGGRGTCAGRCTGCTAGTCAACAGATTATCAGCATCACAAGTTACTCCGCGAGAAATCAAAGATGTAACCAACGATTGCTGAGCCAAGTTTAGGGTTTTCTCAAAACCCAAAGATGTTTGAACTGAAGAGTTTGATCATGGCTCAGATTGAACGCTGGCGGCAGGCCTAACACATGCAAGTCGAGCGGATGACAGGAG
>NZ_JBFULI010000078.1:0-20975 GCF_056400405.1 Pseudomonas sp. P5_B3
TCTCATGGCGGCCTCATTTTCTCATGGCGGCCTCATTTGTGCACGGTGGAGGGAACGCCCGCATTCGTCCCCTTGCCAATTTGTTGAACCATCGTCTTCTCCATTGAATCGGTCTAACCTAGAGTCACTCTACACTCCGTACCTAGGTACAGAATCAAGGGGCGTGTGATAGCGATGGAAATGAGTATCGGCAAATTGGCGGAAGCTGCCGGAGTGAACATCGAGACTATTCGCTATTACCAGCGACGCGGCTTGCTGGATGAGCCGCCAAAGCCGCTCGGTGGATATCGGTACTATCTACCGGAGCAGGTCAAGCGGCTGCGCTTTATTAAACGGGCACAGGCGCTGGGATTCACACTGGATGAGGTGGGTGCACTGCTGACACTGGATGCGGCCAGCGCTTGTAGCGAGACTCGGGCACTGGCCGTGCGAAAGCTGGCCATGATCGAGAAAAAGATGGCCGACCTTGCAGCAATGCAGCAGGTGCTAGGCGAGCTGGTGCAGCAATGCGATGCCGGCGGCGGAGCCGCTTGCCCTATCATCAATGCGCTGAACGGGGAGTGATGTTTGGTTGCGGGGCCGCATGCATAGGCGTCAGGCCGGCAATCCGTGCCGTTTTCATCACGGTTCAGCGGTGGTCAGGCTCGTACATTCATGGGCGCAAACCACCGTACACCGGGCTATTTGGCGAATTTTTTCGCCCCGGCGACGCAGAGGATCACGGCAACGGTGACACCCAGCATGCCGAGGCTGACATGCTCATTCAGCAGGGTGGCGGCCAGGGAAAGCCCGAAAAACGGCTGAAGCAGTTGCAATTGCCCAACGGCGGCGATGCCCCCTTGGGCCAGTCCGCGATACCAGAACACGAAACCGATCAGCATACTGAACAGTGAGACGTAAGCCAGGCTGAACCAGGCCGGCGTGCTGATGCCGGTGAACGAAGCCGGCATGCGCATCCAGCTCAGCGCCGCCACGACCGGCAGCGACAGCACCAGCGCCCAGGAAATCACCTGCCAGCCACCGAGCGTGCGCGACAGCTTCGCGCCTTCGGCATAACCCAGGCCGCAGGCGAGGATGGCCAGCAGCATCAGAATGTCGCCTTGCGGGGAAGCGGTCAGCCCTTGGGACAGGGCAAAGCCGACCACCAGCAGGCTGCCCAGCACCGAGAAAATCCAGAACGCCGCCCGTGGCCGCTCGCCGCCGCGCAAGACGCCGAACACTGCTGTCGCCAGGGGTAACAGGCCGACGAAGACGATGGAGTGCGCGGACGTCACGTATTGCAGCGCCAGCGCGGTCAACAGGGGAAAGCCGATGACCACGCCCAGGGCGACGATGATCAGCGGTATCAGTTGCTGGCGCGCCGGACGTTTTTCCTTGAATAACCCCAGCAGGCACAGCGCCAGGATCGCAGCGATGGTCGCGCGCGCGACCGTCAGGAACAGCGGATCGAACTCCAGCACCGCCACTCGTGTCGCCGGCAGCGAACCGCTGAAAATCACCACGCCGATCAGGCCGTTGACCCAGCCGCTGGTGCTGTTTTCCAGCGTCTGGTGTTGCAGGTTCGAGGTCCGTTCCATTTGGCTCACGCTCGTTGTCTGATTGCACGAAACTCATCGTATGAGCGACTATCGATACAATCAAAAAATTGTCATGGATACATCTCGACATGCCTCGATCCCGCTACAAAGCCCTGGTGGATGCCTTTGCCGCCGAAATCCGTTCCGGGCGTTTGCCGCCCGGCACGCGCCTGCCGACTCACCGGCAACTGGCCACCGAGCACGGTTTGGCACTGGTCACCGCCAGCCGGGTGTATGCCGAGCTGGAAGGCATGGGGCTGGTCAGCGGCGAAACCGGTCGCGGAACCTTTGTCAGGGAAACCTCGCTGCCGCCGGGGCAGGGCATCTCGCAGCACGTGGTGGCGGCGGGGATGATCGACCTGAATTTCAATTACCCGTCCTTGCCCGGTCAGGCCGACCTGCTTCGCACTGCCTTGCGTCAACTGGCGCTGTCCGGTGACCTGGAATCCCTCCTGCGCTATCAGCCCCACGCGGGACGCCTGCACGAGCGGGCCTCGGTCGCGCGCCATCTGCTTGACCGCGGGCTGCACGTGCCGGCCGAACAGGTGTTGATCGTCAGCGGCGCCCAGCATGGCCTGGCGGTGGCGATGATGACGCTTCTCAAACCCGGTGATGTGATCGCCGCCGATGCGCTGACCTATCCCGGTTTCAAGACGCTGGCCGAAACCCTGCATCTGGAAGTCTTGCCCATTCCGGTCATGCAAAGCGGGCCTGATCTGCCCGCCCTGGAAAAACTCTGCCGCAGCCGATCGGTGCGAGCCGTGTACTCGATGCCGACCTTGCATAACCCCTTGGGCTGGGTGATGGACACCGTGCAGCGCGAGCAACTGGTAGCGATCGCGCGTCGGCATGACCTGACGATCATCGAGGATGCGGCCTACGCGTTTCTGGCCGAAAACGTACCGCCACCGCTGGCCGAGATGGCGCCTGAGCGGACGGTGTACGTGTCGGGGCTGTCGAAAAATGTCGCCACCGGGCTGCGCGTTGGCTTCATTGCCGCACCCGCGCAATGGGTCGCCGCCTTCGAGCGCACCATCATGGCGACCACCTGGAACACCCCAGGCGTGATGACCGCCATCGCCACGGCCTGGCTCGACGATGGCACTGTCAGCCAACTGGAATCACAAAAACGCGCGGACGCCCAGGCCAGGCAGGCCCTGGCCCGCGAGGTGCTGGCGGGGCTCAGGACCATCAGTCACCCGAACTCCTACTTCATTTGGCTGCCGTTGGCGGATGACGCCCGGGCCGACCAGATCGCCATGGCGCTGATGCGCGAGCAGGTGTCGGTGTCGCCGGCCGAGCCCTTTGCGATTTCGGCTCATGTGCCGCACGCGATACGCCTGGCATTGGGCTCCGTGGACATGGACTCGCTGCGCATTGCATTGAGCAAAGTGAAAAGCGTCGTGGGTTACTTCTCATAGAGATACAGGGTCATAGCGATACAGGGCAGTTTTCTTCAATACGCGAGCCGCTCGGCTCTTTACCTTGAGGGCCTTGTTCAACTCGATGGAAGAAGGTGTGCAATGAGTCTGATGATGTCCATGGCGGCGTTTGCACTGGTCGCCTCGATCACACCGGGGCCGGTCAATATTGTGGCGTTGAGCTCCGGCGCCCGGTTCGGCTTCAGGGCCAGTCAGCGCCATGTGGCGGGGGCCACGCTGGGGTTTGTCTTGCTGCTGGTGCTGATGGGATTGGGCCTGCATGAGTTGTTGCAACAATGGCCGGCGCTGACGCAGGGGGTGCAATGGGCGGGCGTAGCCTTTCTGTTGTACATGGCCTTCAGGCTGGCGGCTGACAACGGGCAGGTGCAAACCAGGGAAGCGGCTCAGGCCCCGTCGATGCTGTATGGCGCCATCATGCAATGGCTCAACCCGAAGGCCTGGCTGGCCTGCGTGGCCGGCATGGGCGCGTTTGTCGCTGATGGCGAGGCGCGGCTGGTGTGGCAGTTCGCGGCGATTTATCTGGTGATCTGCTATGTGTCGGTCGGTTGCTGGGCTTATGCCGGGACGTTCTTGCGCGGTTTTCTGAATAACCCGGCGGGTATGCGCCTGTTCAATCGCGCCATGGCGTTGTTGCTGGTGGTGAGTGCGGTATATCTGTTGTTGCCTTAACGACAAGCCCCCTCACCCCCAGATTCAGCCAAAGCCACAGATCTGGCCAAAGCCTCGGATTCAACCGCGATACTGCCCCGGTGTCGCCGCCAGATGCTGTTTAAACGCCCGTTGAAAATGCGCCTGATCGGCGAATCCCGCTTCCAGTGCCACGTCCGCGATCAGCTTACCGCTGCGCAATTGATCCTGGGCGAACTGGATGCGCCGGTTTACCAGGAACGCGTGGGGCGTCATGCCGTAATGCTGTTTGAAGGCGCGGATCAGGTAGGACGGTGACAGTTGCGCCGCCTCGCAGATGTCTTCGAGCCTGAGGGTTTGCGTGCAGTGGTCGCGGATGTAATCGGCTGCGCGCTCCAGCTTGAAATTGGGTTCACGCAGCGGTGGGTCGATCGGGTTCAATCGCTGCTGCACATCAGTGAAAAACTCCACGGCCGCACTGTGTTTGCACAGGACATCCTGCCGCGGATCGACCAACATTTCATACAAGTCCGCGAGGCCGGTAAACAGGCTGGCGTCCCGCGTATGGGTCGCCGAAAAGCGGCGAAACACCGCGTCATCGCTGAACCCGAGCTGATGCTGCAAATCGGTCAGCCACGGCGTATCGACGTACAGCATCAGGTACGACCAGGGTTGGTCTTCGATCGGGTTGCAGGCGTGGACGTCACCGGGGTTCATCAGCACCACCGTGCCGACGCTGACCTCGAACGCCGACTGCTCATGCAGATAAGTACTGCGCCCGGCGGTGATCGCGCCGATGGAAAAGTGCTCGTGGGCGTGCCGGGTGTAGCAGACTTCGCGCCCGTCGGCGATGGAGCGGGCTTCGATGAAGGGCAGGGCGTCATCGCGCCAGAAGCGCGGGGCCTTGTTGGCGTTCTTGGCAACGGCGTGCTTCATGCTCACTCCTCGGCAGGTCAGCGCCCGAGTGTATTAGCTCTCGCCGTCAAAGGCGCGCTGCAATGCCGCAATATCGAGTTTTTTCATCTGCATCATCGCCTGCATGGCCCGTTGGGATTTTTTCGTGTCGGGGTCTTTGATCATGTCCATCATCGCCACGGGCACGATCTGCCACGACAGCCCGAACTTGTCCTTGAGCCAACCGCATTGCTGGGCCTCGGGCGCGCCACCGGCCGACAGGTTGCCCCAGTAATGGTCGACTTCTTCCTGGCTCAGGCAATTGACCTGAAACGACACCGCCTCACTGAACTTGAACAGCGGCCCGCCGTTGAGACCGGTGAAACTCTGCCCGTCGAGTTCGAAGCTGACGGTCATGATCGAACCTTCCGGCCGGCCATGGAACTCGAAACCGGCGTGGCCGTAGTAGGTGACGGCAGTGATTTTCGAATGGTCGAAGATCGAACAATAGAATTTCGCTGCCTCTTCGGCCTGATCGTCGAACCACAGGCAGGGCGTGAGTTTTTGTACGCGTTGCATGGTGCCAACTCCTCTGCAGGTTGCGCATGTCCCGGACTTTCAGCGTAGTCAGCCTCTGGTCGTTCGGCCGTACCGTAGATCGAGAAAATTGTCGCAGGGTTGCGATGGTGTAGTCGAAATGACTTTGTGTGGAGTCAAACAGACTATTTGTGTGGCGAGTCTTTATGACTCGTGTGAGCGCAAATACCTGGATCTGAAGGGGTAAAGAGCTGGCACGGGACTTGAACAGATAAACGTACAACTGAACGCCTTCAGGAGTACGCAAAATGTTCAACTTCTTCAGCAACCCTCAGAACGTTCTTCATCTGTCGAGCCGAGGCCCGGTCCGGGTGTTGGCATGATGCGCCGACTTGCCGTTGCACCGGTTTTCAGTCTGGGCTTTCGCCCGTTCTTTCTGGTCGGGGCCGGTTTCGCCGCCGTCGCCGTGGCGATCTGGGCCTTGTGGTTGTACGGCCGCTTGCCCGGTGCGCAACCGCCGGGCGGCATGCTCACCTGGCATCGACATGAAATGCCTTTCGGATTTGCCTCGGCCATCATTGCCGGGTTCCTGCTCACGGCGGTGCCCAACTGGACCGGCCGGCCGGGGCTCAAGGGCTGGCCGCTGATCGGTCTGGTGCTGGTGTGGCTGCTGGCGCGGCTGGCCTGGTGCCTGCCGATACCGGTGCCCTTGCTGCTGGCCTTGCAAGTCCCGTTTCTGCCATTGCTGGCGTGGGCGTTGGGGCGCGATCTGCTGGCTGCGGGTAAACGCGAGAATTATCCGATTCTGTTGATGGTGACGCTGCTGGCCGGGTGTCAGGCGCTCACGTTGATGGGGTTGGTCGTTGATGACGCCAGTCTGCAACGTCATGGCGTGCTGGCCGCCTTGTGGCTGGTGGGCGCGCTGATGAGCGTGATCGGCGGGCGGGTGATTCCCTTCTTTGTCCAGCGCGGCCTGAACCGGCCCGCAACGCCTGCGGCCCATCCGTTGCCGGGCAAGGTGTTGCTGATCAGCGCCATGTTGGCGGCGGTGTCCTTTGGCGCCGGATTGAACGACGTCCCCCGTGTGTGGCTGGCGCTGTTGTTTGCGTTGATCAGCGGTTTGCATCTGCTGCGATTGTGGCGCTGGCATGATCGTGGCCTGTGGCGCGTGCCGCTGCTGTGGTCGCTGTACCTGGCTTACGCCTGGCTCGCGGTGGCGACGCTGGCGATGGCGCTGTGGCACCTGGGCTGGATGCCGCAGCAAAGCCTGGCCACCCATTCGCTGGCCGTCGGCGGTATCGGCGGGTTGATCCTGGCGATGATTGCGCGGGTCAGCCTGGGGCATACCGGGCGTTTGTTGCAGCCGTCCAGGGCGATCGTTGCGGGGTTTGTCCTGTTGTTGCTGGCGGGTGCGTGTCGGGTATGGCTGGTGCCTTTTTCCGGGTATGGGTTGGCGCTGTCGGCGTTGCTGTGGTGTAGCGCTTTCGGTGTTTTTGTCTGGCGTTACACCGGTATTTTGTTGGGTCCGAGGCTCTAGCGAAGCCCCTCAGAGCCGTCCTTCGAGGCGGCTTTTTCATGACCGGTGGTCGATGCGCCTCAGCCTGCCGGCAAATTTGCGCTTAGCTGAAGGGATAGCCCGAGGCGCGCGCAGGTTGTACAAGGCCGCAGCGACGCCCCTTCAGATCACTGTGAGTCTGAGGAATTGCGCCATGCTCACCCTGAACATCAATGGCCAGGATCGGGAGCTGGATGTCCCCGCCGACATGCCGCTGCTCTGGGTCTTGCGCGATGTCGCCCACCTCACCGGCACCAAATTCGGCTGTGGCATAGCTCAATGCGGAGCCTGCACCGTGCATGTCGATGGCGCGCCGCTGCGCTCCTGCATCACACCGGCCACCGCTGTGGCCGATGGGCAAAAGATTCTCACCATCGAAGGCCTGTCTGCGGACGGTTCGCACCCGGTGCAACAGGCCTGGGCGGAACTTGACGTGGTCCAGTGTGGTTACTGCCAGTCCGGGCAGATCATGTCGGCGGCGGCGTTGCTGGCGAAGATTCCGAAGCCGACCGACAGCGACATCGATCAGGCACTGTCCGGCAACATCTGCCGTTGCGGCACTTACCCGCGGATTCGCGCGGCGGTCAAACGCGCCGCGGAGCTGGGATGAGGTGGCCATGAACAGCATCAACGCGTTATCGCGCCGTGGTTTTCTCATGGGCAGTGCGTTGCTGGGCGGTGGGCTGGTGGTAGCGTTTGTCATGCCCGGTGTCCGCCGTTTTGCCATGGGCGCGGAGAACCAGGGCAACGTGTTTGCGCCAAACGCCTTTCTGCGCATTGGCAATGACAACAGCGTCACCGTATTGCTGGGTCACTCGGAAATGGGCCAGGGCATCTGGACCGGCCTGACCATGCTGATCGCTGAAGAGCTGGACGCCGACTGGTCGAAAATCCGCGTCGAGCACTCCCCGGCATCGGCCGCCGATTACGGCATGCCCGGGTTTGGCGGGATGCAGATCACCGGTGGTTCGACCTCGACCTGGATGGAGTTCGACCGCTATCGCCTGGCCGGCGCGGCGGCGCGCTTGATGTTGATCGACGCGGCGGCCAAGCGTTTCAACGTCGCGCCGTCCGAGATTCATACCGAGTCGGGCGTGGTCATCGCCGGCGAACACCGTGCCACCTATGGCGAGTTGGCCGACGACGCCGGGCAGTTGCCACGGCCGGACCCGGCCTCGATCAAACTCAAGGACGCCAAAGACTGGCGGCTGATCGGCAAACCCACCAAGCGCCTGGACACACCGGAGAAAATCACCGGCCGGGCGAAATTCGGCATGGACGTGCAGTTCGACGGGCTGATGACGGCGATGGTCGCCCGTTCACCCACCTTCGGCGGTAGCGTCAAATCCTTCGAAGGCGCCGAAGCGCTGGCGATTCCCGGCGTACACAAAGTGGTGCAAGTGCCGACCGGCATCGCGGTGATTGCTGACCATTATTGGGCGGCGAAGCTGGGGCGCGATGCGCTGAAAATCGAGTGGAACCCGGGGCCGAACGCCGGGCTCAATAGCAAGGCGTTGCTGGAAAGCTTCCGCAAACTCGCCACTACCCCTGGAATGAATGCCGGTCAAGCGGGTGATACCCAGGCTGCGCTGGCGAAAGCGACCAAGACCATCGACGCTGAATACAGCGTGCCTTATCTGGCCCACGCGCCGATGGAGCCATTGAACTGCACCGTGAGCATCACCAAGGACAAGTGCGAAATCTGGACCGGCACCCAGTTCCAGACTCTGGACCAGATGGTTGCCGGGAAAATCACCGGGCTGAAACCAGAGCAGGTCGAGATCCATACCGAGTTTCTCGGTGGCGGCTTCGGGCGTCGGGCCAATCCGACCTCGGACTTCGTCAGCGAAGCGGTGTACGTCGCCAAGGCCGCTGGTGCACCGGTGAAAACCGTGTGGGCGCGGGAGGATGATATCCGCGGTGGCTATTACCGCTCGGCGTTCCTGCACCATGCGCGTATCGGGCTGGGTACCGACGGCCTGCCGCTGGCGTGGAAACATGTAATGGTCGGACAGTCGATCATGGTCGGGACTTCCCTTGAAGCGAGCATGGTCAAGGACGGGATCGACAAGACCTCCGTCGAAGGCGTGGCCGACAGCCCCTACTTCGAAGGACTGGCCAATCACCAGATCGAACTGCACTCACCGAAAACCGGGATCAGCGTGTTGTGGTTGCGTTCGGTGGGGCACACCCACACTGCGTTTGTCATGGAATCGCTGATCGATGAACTGGCCACGGCGGCCGGCAAGGATCCGGTGGAATATCGACGCACCTTGCTCAAGGACCATCCGCGCCACCTCGGTGTGCTGAACCTCGCAGTGGAGAAAGCCAACTGGAAGGCGCCGCTGCTGGACGGTCATGCGCTAGGTGTAGCGGTGCATGAGTCGTTCGGCAGCTATGTGGCGCAGGTGGCCGAGGTGTCCCAGGACAACCTCGCCATCCGTGTGCACCGGGTGGTGTGTGCGGTGGACTGCGGCATTGCGGTCAACCCGCAGAGCATCGCCGCGCAGATGGAGTCGTGCATTACCTTCGGCCTCAGCTTCGCCTTGCACAGCAAACTGACGCTCAAGGACGGGCGGGTGGTGCAGTCCAACTATCACGACTATCAGGTGCTGCGGCTCAACGAAATGCCGGTGGTCGAAGTGCATATCGTACCCAGCAGCGACAAACCCGGCGGTATCGGCGAAGCCGGTGTGCCACCCACGGCGCCGGCGGTGGCCAACGCGGTGTTTGCCCTGACCGGGCAGCGCCTGCGGGAGCTGCCGTTGCAGCTGTCGGGGGTGTGAGATGAAACGACATCATTGGGTGCTTGGGACGGTGATCCTGATCTGTCTCATCGCCTACGCATCGCACGTGTTCGCCGAAGACCGCGAGGCCTTGCAGGCGTTCGACACCGTGCAGAAAGTCTTCCAGAGCCCGCGTTGTCAGAACTGCCACATTCCCGGGGATTCGCCGCTGCAATTCGATGCCGGCGTGCCCCACGCGATGAATGTCGTGCGCGGCATGGACGGCAAGGGCGCGGCCGGGTTGCCCTGTGCAACGTGCCATGCCCAAAGCAACCCGCCGGCCAGCTACGGTCCGCACGCGCCACCCGGAGCGCCACACTGGAGCCTGCCACCGGCAGCACAGCGGATGGCCTGGATCGGCCTGCCGGCCGACCGGCTGTGCGCGATGATCAAGGATCGCTCCAGTAACGGCGACCGGGATTTTGCCGCGCTGATCAAACACGTCAGCGACGACAAGCTGGTGCTGTGGGGCTGGAATCCGGGCGGCAATCGCGCGCCGGTGCCGGTACCGCACGATATCTTCGTCACCCGGTTCAAGCGCTGGGCCGATGCAGGAGGGCCGTGTCCGGTGGCGGGTAGCTGACCAGCGGCACGCTAACAGGGAGTCAATGCGGGTAGGGGCGACTCTAATGTGCATACCCGCCAAGGAGTGAACGATGTTGATCTCAGGCAAAGCGGGCAAATCGGGCCGATCCGCAAACCCGTTGCTCACGCCACAGCAAGAACGTGAACGGCTGCGGGATCTGGTGCGCCAGGCAGAGCAAGAGCTGGCGGGCGTGCAAATGGCGAGCATGGACGAGCTGACGCTGTTATCCAATCGCCATGGCTTCACCGCGCTGGCCCGGCTCGGGCTGGGCGCCTGCCGGGAGCTGGGGACGCCGGCGACGCTGCTGTACTTCACCCTCGATGAATTCAAGCGCATGAGCTATCTGTATGGCCGGGCCAAAGGTGACGATGCGCTGAAAACGTTTGCCGATGTCCTGCGTATCGGTTTTCGTGAAAGCGATGTGGTCGGCCGGCTCGAAGGCGACCGGTTCGTGGCGTTGCTGACCGGTTCCAGCGTCGTGGAGATTGAGGCGATCAAGGCCCGGCTCAATGAGATTCTCGATGAGCGCAACGCCACGGCGCATCGCAGTTATGACATTCGGTTCAGTGTTACCCAGGTCGAATATGACCCCACTGTTCATGACTCAATCGAGGACCTGCTGGAGGAGGCCGAGCGTGTGATGAGCCGTTAGGGCTGTGTTGTATTGGCGGGCCTCATCGCGAGCAGGCTCGCTCCCACAGGTTTTGTGAACGCCACAAATCCACTGTGGGAGCGAGCCTGCTCGCGATGGCGTCCTCACAGACAACACCTATTTGGCAAACAACTGCCCAATGTCCTTGAACGCCTTGAACTCCAGCGCATTACCGCAAGGATCAAACAGAAACATCGTCGCCTGTTCACCTACCAACCCCTGAAAACGAATCCCCGGCTCGATCACGAAGCGAGTCCCCAGCGACTTCAACCGCTCGGCCAACGCCTCCCATTCCTCCATCCCCAATACCACACCAAAATGCGGCACCGGCACATCGTGACCATCCACAGAATTGGTGTGCGCGGCTTCTTGCGCAGGGTTTTTCGGTGCCAGGTGAATCACCAGTTGATGACCGAAGAAATTGAAATCCACCCAGTGATCGCTGGAACGACCTTCTTCCAGACCAAACACTGAACCATAGAAATGTCGGGCGGCCGGCAAGTCGTAGACTGGGATGGCAAGATGAAAAGGGGACATTTGCATCAGGCTAACCTCGTTGGTGGGTGTGGACGTGTTGAGTTTAGTCCTGTGTTTTTTGATTGAAAGACGATAATTTTTGCATCGAGCTCAAATTATTTCGATCAATCGAGGTCGCCATGCTGCGAGAACTGAAAACCTTTATCGCGGTGGCGCGTTACGGCACGTTCGCCGCCGCGGGTATGCACATCGGCCTGACACAATCGGCGGTCAGCGCGCAGATTCGTAACCTGGAACGCGCCTTGGGCATCCGTCTGTTCGACCGCACCGGTCGCCAGGCACTGCTCAATGCGGCGGGGCAGCGTGCGTTGCCGATGGCCAGGGAAATGCTCGAAACCTTCAGCCGCATGGCCGTCAGTGACGATGTCAGCGAGTACCGAGGCGAACTGAAAATCGGCGCGGTGGCCACCGCCCAGACCGGGCTGCTACCCCAGGCGCTGTTGCGCTTGCGCCAACAGGCTCCCTTGCTGGAGCCCAAGCTGGTGCCTGGTGTGTCGCTGAATCTGTTGAGCCAGGTGGACACGGGAGAAGTGGACCTGGCGATCCTGATCAAGCCGCCGTTTGAGTTGCCCAAGGAATTGTCCGCGCAGGTGATTCGCCGGGAGCCGTTCGTGCTGATCGTACCGGCGGACCTGGACGGCGATGATCCGTTACAACTGCTCGCCGAACACCCGCATGTGCGCTACGACCGCAATTCGTTTGGCGGGCGGCTGGTGACGCGGTTTCTGCGCGAACAGAAGATTGAGGTGCAGGTGGCGCTGGAGCTGGATGAACTGGAGGCCATCGTGAAAATGGTCGAATGTGGGTTGGGGGTTTCGCTGCTGCCGGAGGCGGGACTTTGGCTGGAGCATGGGGCGAAGGTCAGGGTGATCCGCTTGGGCGAGCTGACCTTCTATCGAGAGATCGTCCTGTTGCAGCGCTACAGCCAACGTAATCAACCGATTCAGCGGTTATTTGCCAACTGTCTGACTCAACACTGACCCTGTGGGAGCGAGCTTGCTCCGGGCGGCGTTCCGACGATGAGGCAATCACATTCACCATCTCTTCTGGCTGATAGATCGCTATCGCGAGCAAGCTCGCTCCCACAGGGTCTTGCGCTGACTTCAAGAAATCGCAGGCATAAAAAACCCGCCAGCGGAGGCGGGTTTTTTTGGCTGGCCGAAGATTACTCTTCGAGGCTGCCCATGGCCGTGGTGTTGAAGCCACCGTCCACGTACATGATTTCACCGCTGATGCCGGACGCCAGGTCCGAGCACAGGAAGGCGCCGGCGTTGCCGACTTCTTCGATGGTGACGTTGCGGCGCAGCGGGGTTTGCGCTTCGTTGGCGGCCAGCATCTTGCGGAAGTTCTTGATGCCGGAAGCGGCGAGGGTGCGGATCGGGCCAGCCGATACACAGTTGACGCGAGTACCGTCCGGGCCCAGGGAGCCGGCCAGGTAACGTACGCCAGCTTCCAGGGAAGCCTTGGCCATGCCCATCACGTTGTAGTTGGGCATGGTGCGCTCGGCGCCCAGGTACGACAGGGTCAGCAGGCTGCCGTTGCGGCCTTTCATCATTTCGCGGCCAGCCTTGGCCAGGGCCACGAAGCTGTAGGCGCTGATGTCGTGAGCGATGCGGAAACCTTCACGGGTGGTGGCTTCGGTGAAGTCGCCGTCCAGTTGGTCGCCCGGGGCGAAGCCGACGGAGTGCACGATGCAGTCCAGGCCGTCCCACTTCTTGCTCAGTGCTTCGAAGACCTTGGCGATTTCTTCATCGCTGGCCACGTCGCACGGGAAGCACAGCTCAGGGCTCGAACCCCAGCCTTGTGCGAACTCTTCGACACGACCCTTGAGTTTGTCGTTCTGATAAGTGAAGGCAAGCTCAGCGCCCTCGCGATGCATGGCGGCAGCGATGCCGGATGCGATGGACAGCTTGCTGGCGACACCGACGATCAGGACGCGCTTACCGGCGAGAAAACCCATGTGTTGCTCCTCTTTTCAGGTTATTGCGCAGTGGCCGGAGCCAGAAAAGCGGCTTCCAGCAACTGCTGTGTATACGGATGTCGGGGGGCGGCAAAAATGCTTTGCGCGTCTCCCTGTTCGACCACTTGGCCATGCTTGACCACCATCAACTGGTGGCTCAGCGCTTTCACCACAGCCAGGTCATGGCTGATAAACAGATACGTCAGGTTGTACTTGGTTTGCAGTGAACGTAAAAGCTCCACTACCTGGCGTTGTACCGTGCGGTCGAGGGCCGAAGTCGGCTCGTCCAGCAGAATCAACGCCGGTTTTAACACCAATGCCCGGGCAATGGCGATTCTCTGCCGTTGCCCACCGGAAAATTCGTGGGGGTAGCGGTGCCGGGTTTCCGGATCCAGGCCTACCTCCTTGAGTACTGCAATGATCGCTTGTTCCTGTTCCGCCGCGGTGCCCATCTTGTGGATCCGCAGGCCTTCGCCAACGATGTCATTCACGCACATCCGTGGGCTCAGGCTGCCGTACGGGTCCTGAAACACCACTTGCATCTCCCGCCGCAGCGGCCGGACCTGTTGCTGCGTCAGGCAGTCCAGCGGCTGGCCTTCAAAGCGAATGGCGCCTTTGCTGGCGATCAGCCGCAAAATCGCCAGACCCAGGGTCGATTTTCCGGAACCGCTTTCACCCACAATCCCCAAGGTCTGGCCCTGGGGCAGGCTGAAATTGATGCCGTCGACCGCCTTCACATAATCGACCGTGCGCTTGAGCAAGCCTTTCTTGATCGGAAACCAGACTTTCAGGTCCTCGACCGCCAGCAAGGGCGGGCCGATCACGTTGCTTGCAGGCTTGCCGCCGGGCTCCGCTGCCAGCAGTTCCCGAGTGTACGGATGCTGCGGCGCGCGGAACAGCTCTTCGCACGATGCCTGTTCGACGATGCAACCTTGCTGCATGACACATACGCGGTGCGCAATTCTTCGCACAAGGTTCAAATCGTGGCTGATCAGCAGCAGCGCCATGCCCAATCGGGCCTGCAGTTCCTTGAGCAATTCGAGGATTTTCAGCTGGACGGTCACGTCCAGCGCGGTGGTCGGCTCATCGGCGATCAGCAGTTCCGGCTCGTTGGCCAGGGCCATGGCGATCATCACCCGCTGACGCTGGCCGCCGGACAGCTCGTGGGGCAGGGCCTTGAGGCGCTTGTGCGGCTCGGGAATGCCGACCATCTCCAGCAGCTCCAGCGTGCGTTTGGTCGCGACTTTGCCAGTCAGGCCTTTGTGGATGCGCAGCACCTCGTTGATCTGCTTTTCGATCGAGTGCAGCGGATTGAGCGAGGTCATCGGCTCCTGGAAGATCATTGCAATGCGGTTGCCGCGAATGTGGCGGATGGTTTTTTCTTTCAGGTCCAGCAGATTCTGCCCGGAATATACGATGGTGCCGGACGGATGCCGGGCGAGCGGGTAGGGCAGCAGGCGCAGGATCGAGTGTGCGGTTACCGATTTGCCGGAGCCGCTCTCGCCGACCAAAGCCAGGGTTTCACCGCGCTTGATGTCGAAGCTGACGCCTTCGACCGCCCGCTGGCAGCGATTGCCGACGACAAAGTCGACGGCCAGGTCGCGCACTTCGATCAGATTGTTCTGATTCATTTCACTTCCTCGGGTCGAAGGCATCGCGAGCTGACTCGCCGATGAACACCAGCAAACTCAACATCAAGGCCAGCACCGCAAAGGCGCTGATGCCCAGCCAGGGCGCCTGCAGGTTGGATTTGCCCTGCGCTACCAGTTCACCCAGGGACGGGCTGCCCGCCGGCAGGCCGAAACCGAGGAAGTCCAGGGCGGTCAATGTGCCGATGGCGCCGGTGAGGATGAACGGCATGAAGGTCATGGTCGAGACCATCGCGTTGGGCAAAATGTGGCGGAACATGATCGCACCGTTCTGCATGCCCAGGGCGCGGGCGGCGCGTACGTATTCCAGGTTACGCCCGCGCAGGAATTCGGCGCGTACCACGTCCACCAGGCTCATCCACGAGAACAGCAGCATGATCCCCAGTAGCCACCAGAAATTGGGTTGCACGAAACTGGCGAGGATGATCAGCAGGTACAACACCGGCAGCCCGGACCAGATCTCCAGGAAGCGCTGCCCGGCCAGATCCACCCAGCCACCGTAGAAACCCTGCAAGGCCCCGGCGATCACGCCGATGATCGAGCTGAGCACGGTCAGGGTCAGGGCGAACAGCACCGATATGCGGAACCCGTAGATCACCCGGGCCAGCACATCGCGGCCCTGATCGTCGGTGCCCAGCAGGTTGTCCGTCGAGGGCGGGGCCGGGGCCGGGACTTTCAGGTCGTAGTTGATGCTCTGGTAACTGTAGGGAATCGGCGCCCACAGCACCCAGGCGTCCTTGGCCTTGAGCAGTTCGCGGATGTACGGGCTCTTGTAGTTTGCCTCCAGCGGAAATTCGCCGCCGAAGGTGGTTTCCGGGTAACGCTTGAGCGCCGGGAAGTACCAGTTGTTGTCGTAATGCACCGCCAGCGGCTTGTCGTTGGCGATCAGCTCGGCGCCCAGGCTTGCGCCAAACAGGATCAGGAACAGCCACAGCGACCACCAGCCACGCCTGTTGGCCTTGAACAGTTCGAAGCGTCGGCGATTGAGAGGGGACAGGTTCATCTCAATGCTCCCGGCTTTCGAAGTCGATGCGCGGATCGACAAAGGTGTAGGTCAGGTCGCCGATCAGTTTCACCACCAGCCCCAGCAAAGTGAAGATGAACAGCGTGCCGAACACCACCGGGTAATCGCGGTTGATCGCCGCTTCGAAACTCATCAGGCCGAGGCCGTCGAGGGAGAAGATCACCTCCACCAGCAACGAGCCGGTGAAGAAGATGCCGATGAGGGCCGAGGGGAAACCGGCGATCACCAGCAGCATGGCGTTGCGGAACACGTGGCCGTAAAGCACGCGATGGTTGGTCAGGCCCTTGGCCCTGGCGGTGATCACGTACTGCTTGTTGATTTCGTCGAGGAAGCTGTTTTTGGTGAGCAGGGTCATGGTCGCGAAGTTGCCGATCACCAGTGCGGTCACCGGCAGCGCCAGGTGCCAGAAGTAGTCGAGGATCTTGCCGCCCATGCTCAGTTCATCGAAGTTGTTCGAGGTCAGTCCGCGCAACGGGAACCAGTCCAGGTAACTGCCACCGGCGAACACCACGATCAACAGGATGGCGAACAGGAATGCCGGGATCGCGTAGCCGACGATGATCGCCGAACTGGTCCAGACGTCGAAGTGACTGCCGTGCCGCTTGGCCTTGGCGATCCCCAGCGGGATCGACACCAGGTACATGATCAGCGTGCTCCACAGCCCAAGGGAGATCGAGACCGGCATCTTTTCCTTGATCAGGTCGATGACCTTGGCGTCGCGGAAGAAGCTGTCGCCGAAATCCAGGGACGCATAGTTCTTGACCATGATCCACAAGCGTTCCGGCGCCGATTTGTCGAAGCCGTACATGTGCTCGATTTCCTTGATCAGCGCCGGGTCCAGGCCTTGGGCACCGCGATAGGCCGAGCCTGCCACCGAAACTTCGGCACCGCCGCCGGCGATGCGGCTGGTGGCGCCTTCGAAGCCTTCGAGCTTGGCGATCATCTGCTCCACCGGCCCGCCCGGGGCGGCCTGGATGATCACGAAGTTGATCAGCAAGATGCCGAACAGGGTCGGAATGATCAGCAGCAGTCGCCGAAAAATATACGCCAGCATCTGATTACTCCGTGCCTGCAGGAGCGGCCTGCAGTGTGGTTTCGACTTCCAGCGCCGGCTTGATGTCGGGCTTGACCCACCAGGTGGCCGTGCCGATGTCGTATTTAGGCGAGACCTTTGGATGGCCGATGTGGTTCCAGTACGCCACGCGCCAGGTCTTGATGTGCCAGTTGGGTATTACGTAATAGCCCCATTGCAGAACGCGGTCCAGCGCGCGAGCGTGGGCCACGAGGCTGTTGCGCGAATCGGCGTTGATCAGTTGCTCGACCAGTTGGTCGACCACCGGATCTTTCAGGCCCATGGAATTGCGGCTGCCGGGCTTGTCGGCGGCGTCCGACATCCAGAATTCCCGTTGTTCGTTACCCGGCGAATTGGACTGCGGGAAGCTGCCGACGATCATGTCGAAGTCCCGGGAGCGCACGCGGTTGATGTATTGCGAGACGTCGACCCGGCGGATCACCAGATCGATGCCCAGGTCACTGAGATTGCGCTTGAATGGCAACAGTACCCGTTCGAATTCGGTCTGGGCCAACAGGAATTCGATGACCACCGGTTTGCCGGTGGCATCGACCATTTTGTCATCGACGATGCGCCAGCCGGCCTCCTGCAGCAGTTGATAGGCTTGCCGTTGCTGGGCGCGGATCATGCCGCTGCCGTCGGTGGTCGGGTTCTGGAACGCTTCGCTGAACACTTGCGGCGGCAGTTTGCTGCGCAAAGGCTCGAGGATCGCCACCTGTTCGGCATCAGGCAGGCCGGTAGCGGCCATTTCCGAGTTCTCGAAGTAACTGCGGGTACGCACATAGGCACCGTTGAACAGTTGCTTGTTGGTCCATTCGAAGTCCAGCAACAGCGACAAGGCCTGGCGCACGCGCACATCCTGGAACACCGGGCGGCGAAGGTTGAAGACGAAACCTTGCATGCCGGTCGGATTGCCGTTGGGAATCTGCTCCTTGACCAGTCGACCTTCGGTGACCGCCGGAGTGTTGTAGGCGTTGGCCCAGTTTTTCGCGGTCATTTCCAGCCAGTAGTCGAACTGCCCGGCCTTGAGCGCTTCCAGGGCCACGGTGTTGTCGCGGTAGTAATCAGTGGTCATCACGTCGAAGTTGTAGAAACCGCGATTGACCGGCAGATCCTTGCCCCAGTAGTCCTTGACCCGCTCGTAACGCACCGAGCGTCCGGCCTTCACTTCGCTGACCTTGTACGGACCGCTGCCCAGCGGGATTTCCAGGTTGCCCTTGTTGAAATCGCGGTCGGCCCACCAATGCTTGGGCAGCACCGGCAACTGGCCGAGGATCAGCGGCAGTTCGCGATTGTTGGTGTGCTTGAACTTGAACAGCACGGTCAGCGGGTCTTCGGCGACCACTTCGGCCACGTCGTTGTAGTAGCCGCGGTACATCGGCGCGCCGTCCTTGGTCAGCATCTGGAAGCTGAACACCACGTCCTCGGCGCGTACCGGATGGCCGTCATGGAAGCGTGCTTCCGGACGCAGGTAGAAGCGCACCCAGCCGTTGTCCGGGGCTTTCTCGATCAGGCGGGCGATCAGGCCGTACTCGGTGAACGGTTCGTCCAGCCCTTGCTTGGCCAGGGTGTCATAGATCATGCCGATATCGTCCGCCGGCACGCCTTTGCTGATGAACGGGTTGAGGCTGTCGAAACCGCCGAAACCGGCCTGACGGAAAATCCCGCCCTTGGGCGCGTCGGGATTGACGTAATCGAAGTGTTTGAAGTCGGCCGGGTATTTTGGCGGCTCGTTGTACAGGGTCACGGCATGTTGCGGGGCGGCGCAGGCCAGTCCGGCGAACAACAGGCCGCTGGCCTGCAGGAGCAGGGTGCGGATGGGTTTCATTGATCTTTCTCCGAAGATTTCAGCCACCACGCGTTAAGGCCCAGGGTATAGGGCGGCGTGGTGACGAAGGCGAGCCGGTTGCGGTACGCCAGGCGGTGATAATTGAGGTACCAGTTGGGAACGATGTAGTGCTGCCACAACAGCACGCGGTCAAGGGCCTTGCCGGCGGCGACTTGCTCATCGCGGGTCCGGGCGGCCAGTAACTGCTCGAGTAGATGGTCGACCACCGGGTTGGCAATGCCTGCGTAATTTTTGCTGCCCTTGACCCCGGCCTGGCTGGAGTGAAAGTACTGCCACTGTTCCAGGCCCGGGCTGAGGGTCTGGTTGAGGGTCATCAGAATCATGTCGAAATCGAACTGGTCCAGGCGCTGCTTGTATTGCGCGCGGTCGACGGTGCGCAACTGCGCATCGATGCCGATGCTGGCCAGGTTCTCGACGTAAGGCTGGAGGATGCGTTCCAGATTCGGGTTGACCAGCAGCAACTCCAGCCGCAAGGGTTGCCCGGTGGCGTTTTGCATACGCTGGCCATTGAGCTTCCAGCCGGCTTCGGCGAGCAGGCCAAGGGCTTTGCGCAAGGTCTCCCGGGGGATGCCGTGCCCGTCGGTCTGCGGCAGGTTGAACGGCTCGGTAAAGAGCCTGGCTGGCAGCTGTTCACGATAGGGCTTGAGCAACAGCCATTCATGTCCGACCGGCAAACCGCTGGCCGAGAACTCGCTGTTGGGGTAGTAGCTCATGGCGCGATGGTAGGCGCCGCTGAACAGGGTGCGGTTGGTCCATTCAAAGTTGAACATCAGCCCCAGCGCTTCACGGACCTTGGCGTCCGAGAATGCCGGGCGACGGCTGTTCATGAACAGGCCCTGGGTTTGGGTCGGGATCTGGTGGGAAATCTGCGCCTTGATCACCTCGCCGCGGCGTATGGCCGGGAAGTTGTAGCCGGTGTCCCAGTTCTTCGCCTGATGCTCGATATAGATGTCGAACTCACCGGCCTTGAACGCCTCGAACGCCACGTCGCTGTCGCGGTAGAACTCGACTTCCATGCGGTCGAAGTTGTACTTGCCGCGATTGACCGGCAGGTCCTTGCCCCAGTAATCCTTGACCCGTTCGAAGACGATCTGCCGTCCTGGCGTGACAGAAGTGATGCGATACGGCCCGCTGCCCAGCGGCGGTTCGAAGGTGGTGGCCTTGAAGTCGCGGCCTTTCCAGTAGTGCTGCGCCAGCACCGGCATTTCGCCCAGGCGCAGGATCAGCAGCGGATTGCCAGCGCGCTTGAACACGAAACGGATGCGCTGCGGGTTGAGGATGTCGACCCGCGACACTTCCTGAAGGCTGGTGCGGTACAGCGGATGGCCTTCCTTGAGCAACACGCGATAGGAGAACGCGACGTCGTAGGCGGTGATCGGCGTACCGTCATGGAAGCGTGCTTCGGGGCGCAGGTTGAACACCACCCAGCTGCGGTCCTCGTTGTACTCCACGGACTGGGCAATCAGGCCATAGCTGGATGCGGGCTCATCACCCGAGGGTGCGTACTGCCCGGTGCCGATCATCAGTGGCTCGTTGAGCTCGTTGATGCCGTATTGCAGGAAGTTCGGTGTGGTGACCGGGCTGGTGCCCTTGAAGGTGTAGGGGTTGAGCGTATCGAAGGTGCCAAACGCCATGACCCGCAACGTACCGCCCTTGGGCGCTTGCGGGTTGACCCAGTCGAAGTGGGTAAATCGGGCCGGGTACTTGAGCGTGCCGAACTGCGCATAACCATGGCTTTCGCTGATCGTAGCGCTTGCGGTGGAGCTCAAGGCCAGGCTGATCAGGAACAGGGGCAGGGAACGCTTCAAATAGGAGATCCGATCCAGGCGGCTTGGGCTATGTGGACCGTACAGTAACAGCTTGTATGGACAGGAAAAAGACGGGGGGTAAATGCGAATTATTGGTCGGGCCACAATCCTGTGGGAGCGAGCTTGCTCGCGATGAGGGCTTATCAGTTTGCATTGATGTCAACTGACTCGCCGTCATCGCGAGCAAGCTCGCTCCCACAGGTTTTTGCACTCGCCACAAAAACTGCGCAGGCATAAAAAGCCCCTGAATTCAGGGGCTGTTGTTTAGTGCGGGTTGGCCACGGTCAACATTTGGCCAGGCTTCAGCGCCTGGCCGACACGCGGGTTCCAGCGCTTGAGGTGCTGCATCTCTACGTTGAAGCGCTTGGCCACGATGTACAGCGAGTCGCCTTGCTGGACCTTGTACGTGGTCTGCTGTTT
>NZ_JBFULI010000079.1:0-20171 GCF_056400405.1 Pseudomonas sp. P5_B3
CCGATTGGGAACCGTACGCCGAATACATGCTGGAAGTGATGAGCGTCGCGCCGGGTTACCGCAATCTTGCCGAAGACGGCAAGTGCGTACCGCGCCCGGCCGAGCGGCCGATCACCAAGTTCGAACGCCGTGGCGAACGTCTTGGGCATGGCGTGTGGGATTTGAAGTTCGAGAAGTTGGCGTAAAACCTGTGGGAGCGAGCTTGCTCGCGATGAGGCCATCACATTCAACATCTATGTTGACTGTCAGGCCGCCATCGCGAGCAAGCTCGCTCCCACAGGTTTTACGCCAACTTCTCGAACTTCAAATCCCACACGCCATGCCCAAGACGTTCGCCACGGCGTTCGAACTTGGTGATCGGCCGCTCGGCCGGGCGCGGTACGCACTTGCCGTCTTCGGCAAGATTGCGGTAACCCGGCGCGACGCTCATCACTTCCAGCATGTATTCGGCGTACGGTTCCCAATCGGTGGCCATGTGCAGAATGCCGCCGACCTTCAACTTGCTGCGCACCAGCTCAGCGAAGGACGCCTGAACGATACGACGCTTGTGGTGACGGCTCTTGTGCCACGGGTCCGGGAAAAACAGCATCAGGCGATCGAGGCTGTTATCGGCCACGCAGCGGTTGAGCACTTCGATCGCGTCGCAATCGTAGACCCGCAGGTTGGTCAGGCCTTGCGTCAGCACGCCATTGAGCAGCGCACCGACACCCGGACGGTGCACTTCGACGCCGATGAAATCCTGATCCGGCGCAGCCGCTGCCATTTCCAGCAGCGAGTGGCCCATGCCGAAACCGATTTCCAGCGAGCGCGGTGCCGAGCGACCGAACACCTGGTCGAAGTCCACCGGCGCATCAGCCAGCGGCAGCACGAACAGCGGAGTGCCCTGCTCCAGGCCCTTTTGCTGGCCTTCGGTCATGCGCCCGGCGCGCATCACGAAACTTTTGATGCGGCGGTGTTGGCGCTCGTCGCCTTCTTCCGTCTGGATAGGCGTGTCGTTCGATTCAGTCATCAATGGCTCTTACTTGATCAGACCATCCAGCGGCGAAGAGGCGCTGGCATAGAGTTTTTTCGGCATGCGGCCAGCGAGGTAGGCCAGGCGGCCTGCGACGATGGCATGTCTCATGGCTTCAGCCATCATGACCGGCTGCTGGGCGTGGGCGATGGCCGAGTTCATCAGCACCGCATCACAACCCAGCTCCATGGAAATGGTGGCGTCGGACGCGGTACCGACACCGGCATCCACCAGCACCGGGATTTTGGCTTCTTCCAGGATGATTTGCAGATTGTACGGGTTGCAGATCCCCAGGCCCGAACCGATCAGACCAGCCAGCGGCATCACCGCGATACAGCCGATTTCCGCCAATTGACGGGCGATGATCGGGTCATCACTGGTGTAGACCATCACGTCGAAGCCTTCCTTGACCAGCGTTTCGGCGGCCTTGAGGGTTTCGATCACGTTGGGGAACAGGGTTTTCTGATCGGCCAGCACTTCCAGCTTCACCAGGTTGTGGCCATCGAGCAGCTCACGGGCCAGGCGGCAAGTGCGCACGGCCTCGATAGCGTCGTAGCAACCGGCGGTGTTCGGCAGGAAGGTGTAGCGATCCGGCGACAGCACTTCGAGCAGGTTCGGCTCGCCCTCGATCTGGCCAAGGTTGGTGCGACGCACGGCGAAGGTGACGATCTCGGCACCCGAGGCTTCGATGGCCAGGCGGGTTTCTTCCATGTCACGGTACTTGCCGGTACCGACCAGCAAACGCGACTGGTAAGTACGACCGGCCAGGACGAAAGGCTTGTCGCTGCGAACGATGCTCATGGGAAATCCTCTATAGGGGTGAGGTACTTGCAGAATTCTGTGGCCACTCGGCCGAGGTTGCTAGCCGCCACCGATGGCGTGCACCACTTCGACGTTGTCGCCGTCGTTCAACGTGGTGTCTGCGTGCTGACTGCGCGGGACGATATCCAGATTGAGTTCGACCGCCACCCGGCGTCCGGTCAGATCCAGACGGGTCAGCAGGGCCGCAACGGTTTCACCGTCGGGCAGTTCAAAGGATTCGCCGTTCAACTGAATGCGCATGCCGGATGCCGCCATCATTTTTAGGGGCTGGCATTCTAGCCCGATCATGACCTAAAGGTCAGCAACAAGCGTCAAGCGGTAAGTTGCAAGCGCCAGGCGGCTAACCCCAGGCAAAACCAGCCCACCAGGAAGGCCAGGCCACCGAACGGGGTGATGATGCCGAACTTGCTGAGGCCCGTCAGCGTCAAAACATACAGGCTGCCGGAGAACAGCAGGATACCGATGGCAAACGATGCGCCGGCCCAGGTGATCAGGCGGCCGGGAATCTGCGTGGCCAGGAATGCGACGCCCAGTAATGCCAGGGTATGTACCAGTTGATAGGTGACGCCCGTGTGGAAAATTGCCATGTACTCGGCGCTCAGGCGGTTTTTCAGGCCATGGGCGGCAAAGGCGCCGAGGCCGACACCGGTGAAGCCGAAAAAAGCGGCCAGCATCAGAAAGCCACGCAGCATGCAGAACTCCAGTCAGACTCGATCAACAGGGTCTGTATAATGGCCTGCTCAACGGGTTCGGCCAAGCCATCTCTATGCTGCGTATCTATTTCCGTCGTTTCACCAATGCCGTGCTCTGGTTCATGGGTGGCAGCGTATTGCTGGTGCTGATCTTTCGCGTGGTGCCGCCACCGGGGACCGCATTGATGGTCGAGCGCAAGATCGAATCCTGGTTCGATGGCGAACCCATTGACCTGCAACGGACCTGGAAACCCTGGGACGAGATCTCCGATGACCTGAAAGTCGCGGTGATTGCCGGCGAAGACCAGAAATTTCCGGAGCACTGGGGCTTCGATATCGGCGCGATTCAGGCGGCGTTTGCCCATAACGAGCGCGGCGGTTCGATCCGTGGCGCCAGCACCCTCAGCCAGCAAGTGTCGAAAAATCTGTTCTTGTGGTCCGGACGCAGCTGGCTGCGCAAAGGCCTGGAGGCCTGGTTTACTGCATTGATCGAAGTGTTTTGGCCAAAGCAGCGAATTCTTGAGGTGTACCTCAACAGCGTCGAGTGGGATGACGGCGTGTTTGGCGCCGAAGCGGCCGCCCGACATCACTTTGGTGTGAGTGCAAAAGGCCTCAGCCGCCAGCAGTCGAGCCTGCTCGCCGCCGTCCTGCCCAACCCGCGAGTCTGGAGTGCCAGCCATCCGACTTCCTACGTTTCGCGGCGTGCAGGGTGGATTCGACGGCAGATGAGCCAACTGGGCGGGGATAGCTATCTGGTCGGACTGAACGATTCACGCCGGGCGCCTTGGGCCGAATAACCGATCACCATTTATTGAAACACTGAAGATCCCTGTGGGAGCGAGCTTGCTCGCGATTGCGGCCTGACATTCAACTTTTATATTGAATGTTCGGACCTCATCGCGAGCAAGCTCGCYCCCACAGGATCAACGATCGGGGCGTTTTTTATTGCCTGCTCGCCAGTTACGCAGCGATCGACACTTTGAGCTTGTTCATCGCACTCTTCTCGAGCTGGCGAATACGCTCGGCCGACACGTTGTACTTCTGCGCCAGGTCGTGCAGCGTGGCTTTTTCTTCCGCCAGCCAGCGCTGATAGAGGATGTCACGGCTGCGGTCGTCCAGCACTTCCAGCGCTTCGTGCAGGTTGTGGTTGGAGTTGTCGCTCCAGTCGGCGTCTTCCAGTTGACGGGCCGGGTCGTACCGGTGGTCTTCCAGATAGTTGGCCGGCGACTGGAAAGCACTGTCGTCATCCGCTTCGGCAGCCGGGTCGAAGGCCATGTCATGGCCGGTCAGGCGACTTTCCATCTCGCGCACTTCCCGAGGCTCAACACCGAGGCTTTCCGCCACACGGTGGACTTCCTCGTTATTCAACCAGGCCAGACGTTTCTTCTGGCTGCGCAGGTTGAAGAACAGCTTGCGCTGGGCCTTTGTGGTCGCGACTTTCACGATGCGCCAGTTGCGCAGGATGAATTCGTGGATTTCCGCCTTGATCCAGTGCACGGCAAAGGACACCAGGCGCACGCCCATTTCCGGGTTGAAACGCTTCACGGCTTTCATCAGGCCGACGTTGCCTTCCTGGATCAGGTCAGCCTGGGCCAGGCCGTAGCCGGAATAGCTACGGGCGATATGTACGACAAAACGCAGGTGGGCGAGCACCATCTGCCGAGCCGCCCCCAAATCCTGCTCATAATAGAGACTCTCGGCCAGTTCACGCTCCTGCTCCGGCGACAGCAATGGAATGCTGTTGACGGTGTGCACATAGGCCTCCAGGTTCGCACCCGGGACCAGAGCATATGCAGGTTGCAAAGAATTGGTCATACGAAAAAACCTCCGACTTACAAACTCGTGCAGTTCAGCACTGCGAAAATTGACCGGAAACCGAAAGACAAGTTCCCAAAACCCAAAAACGCTGAAAGGTCAATACGAGCAAAATGATACTACTTAGGCGCAAGCTCCCTCAGGTGGCGTGCGACTGCAATCCATGCACCGATATACCCCAACAGCACCGCGCCAAGCAAGAGAGACAGACCGTCGGCAACTGGCACTCCAGCCAGTGCAAAATCACTGCCGTACAAACCGGCCAGCCCTACCACCGCGTCGTTCAGCCAATCAAGGCCGAACGCCAGTACGCCCCAGGACAGAATCCCCGCACCGAAGCCATACAGCGCGCCCATATATAGAAAGGGCCTGCGTACATAGCTGTCAGTGCCGCCGACCAGTTTAATCACTTCTATCTCTGTGCGGCGGTTTTCAATATGAAGACGAATGGTATTGCCTATCACCAAAAGTAATGCAGAAACCAGAAGCACGGTCAGACCGAAGACAAATCGATCACCCAGCTTGAGGATGGCTGCCAGACGCTCGACCCAGACTAAATCAAGTTGCGCCTGTTGTACCTTCGGCAGCTCGGATAGTTTTTGTCTTAATGCTTCAAGGGCCGGCTTGTCGACTTCGTTCGGCGTCACCAGGACCACGCCCGGCAGCGGGTTCTCCGGCAACTCCTTTAGCGCCTCGCCCAGCCCGGACTGTTTCTGGAACTCTTCCAGCGCCTGATCCCGGCCAACGTATTCGGCATCGGCGACGCCAGGCATTCCCTTGATCTGATCACGCAGCGATTCGCCTTCCGCCGGCTTGGCCTCAAGGTCCAGGTACAGGGAAATCTGCGCCGCACGCTGCCAGGAACCACCCAGACGCTCGACATTACTTAGCAAAAGTGACAGCCCCATGGGCAAACTCAGGGCCACCGCCATCACCATGCAGGTGAAAAAACTGCCGACAGGCTGCTTGCCCAGGCGGCGCAGGCTGTCCACCAGACTGGCGCGATGACTTTCGATCCAGGCGCGGAACAACGTAGCAAAGTCCGGCCCGTCGTCATCATCGCGTTTTTTCTTTTGCGGCTGCGGATCGGCGGCCTTCGGGGCCACACGCTCGGAAACCTTGGGGCTACGTGTTGCGCTCATACCGCGGCCTCCCCGTCACCGATCAATCGACCGCGTTGTAGCGTCAGCATGCGATGGCGCATGCGGGCGATCAGGGCCAGGTCATGACTGGCGATCAGCACGCTGGTACCCAGGCGATTGATGTCTTCGAACACACCCATGATCTCGGCGGCCAGACGCGGGTCGAGGTTACCGGTCGGTTCGTCCGCCAACAGCAAGGCCGGACGGTGGACGATGGCGCGGGCGATGCCGACGCGCTGCTGCTGACCGGTGGACAGGTCGCCCGGGTACAGATCGGTTTTATCCGACAGCGCCACGCGCTCCAGTGCCGAGTCCACGCGCTTGGCGATCTCGGCCTTGGACAGGCCCAGGATCTGCAATGGCAATGCAACGTTGTTGAACACCGTGCGATCGAACAGCAACTGGTGATTCTGGAACACCACACCGATCTGCCGGCGCAAGAAAGGTATCTGCGCATTGCTGATGGTGCTCAGGTCTTGCCCGGCGAGCAGCAATTTGCCGCTGGTCGGGCGCTCCATGGCCAGCAACAGCCGTAACAAGGTGCTTTTACCGGCGCCGGAATGGCCGGTGACAAACAGAAACTCGCCACGACGGACTCGAAAGCTCAGCTCATGCAAGCCGACGTGACCGTTCGGGTAGCGCTTACCGACCTGTTCGAAACGAATCATGAACGCTCCCGCTCGGCAAACAATGCCTGGACAAAGGGTTCTGCTTCAAAGGTACGCAAATCGTCGATGCCTTCGCCGACGCCGATGTAGCGGATCGGCAGGCCGAATTGCTTGGCCAGGGCGAAAATCACCCCACCTTTCGCTGTGCCATCGAGCTTGGTCAGCGCCAGGCCAGTCAGCTCGACGGTCTGGTTGAATTGCTTGGCCTGGTTGATGGCGTTCTGGCCGGTACCAGCGTCAAGCACCAACAGCACTTCGTGAGGTGCGTCGGCGTCGAGCTTGCCGATCACCCGGCGAACCTTCTTCAGCTCTTCCATCAGATTGTCTTTGGTGTGCAGGCGGCCGGCGGTGTCGGCGATCAACACATCGATACCACGGGCCTTGGCGGCCTGCACGGCGTCGAAGATCACCGAAGCCGAGTCGGCGCCAGTGTGCTGCGCGATCACCGGGATCTTGTTGCGCTCGCCCCAGACCTGCAACTGCTCCACCGCCGCGGCGCGGAAGGTGTCGCCAGCGGCGAGCATGACTTTCTTGCCTTCCAGCTGCAGCTTCTTCGCCAGTTTGCCGATGGTGGTGGTCTTGCCGGCACCGTTGACGCCGACGACCAGAATCACGAACGGCTTGTTCTGCGAGGTGACTTTAAGCGGCTGCTCGACAGGCTTGAGCATGGCCGCCAGCTCGGCCTGCAGGGATTTGTACAGGGCATCGGCGTCGGCCAGCTCTTTGCGTGCGACTTTCTGCGTCAGACGCTGGATGATCACCGAAGTGGCTTCGACACCGACGTCGGCGGTCAGCAAGCGGGTTTCGAGGTCTTCCAGCAGTTCGTCATCGATGACCTTCTTGCCCAGAAACAGGCTGGCCATGCCTTCGCCGATACTGGCGCTGGTCTTGGACAGGCCCTGCTTGAGACGGGCGAAGAAACCGGCTTTGGTTTCTTCGGTGCGCACTGGCTGGACCGGGGTTTCGATGGGAGCGAGGGCGGGAGCGGGAGCAGGTGCAGGTGCAGGTGCAGGTGCAGGTGCAGGTGCAGGTGCAGCAACAATCGGGGCTACCGGTTCGATTACAACCGGTGCAGGTGCAGGCTCAGCCACAACGACTGGCGCCACCACCGGCTCGATCTCAGGCGCATGAACCGGGGCCGGCGCAAACTCAGCCGGGGCCGGTATCTGCGGTGTCACGTGAGGGGCCAGGTCATTCTCGACCAGTGCCACGGGCTCTTCCGCCACGGGCAAGGTCAGCCACGGCTCGGCAGCGCTGGTCAGCGGTTGCTCGATGATTTCACGGGCAGGTTCGGCGACGACTTCGGCCTGCGTCTGCAGCACCGGCTCGGCAATCGGCAGAGCAACCGATGCAGACGCTTCTTCTATTACCGGGACCGGTGCCGGCGCTGGTTCAGGAATGGCTTGTGGCTGTTCGACGACGGGTTCCTGCGGCTTTTTGCGCAGCCATCCGAACAGGCTTTTTTTCTCGCCAGCCGCAGCTGGGGTCTTCTTGTCGTCGTTGGAACCAAACATGGAGGACGGCTATCTCACAGTAGCGACGCGCCAATGGCGCCCCGGCAAATAAATATTCGATGCAGAACAGACTGCGATTGACCCAGCTTGTTCACGCGCAACATTTTGTCGAGGTGCCAACGGCGCCTCAAAGGTCGACTAATACGAAGGACTGGAACGGCATCGTCGGCGAAAACGCAGAGTTTAGCTGACAAACTCAAAGTTTCTGCCGGTAACCCATACAACCCGAAGGCCGGTCAAAGGCCTGATAGGCGTGGCCGCCAGTAAACCGGATCAGTATCCTAGCACCTCCTCGCCCGCCTAGGCTAAGACCAAGCGGGCAGCCCCAAAGGTTTAAAAACGAATGAATGCTCTTGCCCGCCGCGCCGCAGGCCTGCTGCTCAGCACAGTTTGCCTACCCCTTTCGGCCCTGGCCGCCGACCCGCAACCCACCCACGAATTCACCCTCGACAATGGCCTGAAGGTGGTCGTGCGTGAGGACCACCGTGCGCCCGTGGTGGTTTCCCAGGTCTGGTACAAGGTCGGCTCCAGCTACGAGACGCCGGGTAATACCGGCCTGTCCCACGCTCTGGAACACATGATGTTCAAGGGTAGCGAGAAGGTTGGCCCTGGCGAAGCCTCGCTGATCCTGCGCGACCTCGGCGCCGAAGAGAATGCATTCACCAGCGACGACTTCACCGCGTACTACCAGGTGCTGGCCCGGGATCGCCTGGGCGTAGCCTTCGAGCTGGAAGCCGACCGCATGGCCAGCCTGCGCCTGCCGCCCGACGAGTTCGCCAAGGAAATCGAAGTCATCAAGGAAGAGCGTCGCCTGCGCACCGACGACAAGCCGATGTCCAAGGCCTACGAGCGCTTCAAGGCCATGGCCTACCCGGCCAGCGGCTACCACACGCCGACCATCGGCTGGATGGCCGACCTTGAACGGATGAAAGTCGAAGAACTGCGCCACTGGTACGAAACCTGGTACGTGCCCAACAACGCCACGCTGGTGGTGGTTGGCGATGTCACCCCGGACGAAGTCAAAACCCTGGCCCAACGCTACTTCGGCCCGATCGCCAAGCGTGAAGTGCCCGCCGCGAAAAAACCGCTGGAACTGGCCGAGCCGGGCGAGCGCCAGATCACCCTGCATGTGCAGACCCAACTGCCTAGCCTGATGCTGGCCTTCAACGTGCCAAGCATCGCCACCACCGACGACAAACGCCTGGTCAATGCCCTGCGCCTGATCTCGGCGCTGCTCGACGGCGGCTACAGCGGACGCATCCCGACGCAACTGGAGCGCGGAGAAGAACTGGTGTCCGGCGGCTCGTCGAGTTACGACGCCTACACCCGTGGCGACAGCCTCTTCACCCTGTCGGCATCGCCAAACTCACAGAAACACAAGACCATCGCCCAGGCGCAAGCCGGATTGTGGAAGCTGCTCGACCAGCTTAAAACCACGGCGCCAACCGCTGAAGAGCTGGAACGGGTACGCGCACAAGTCATCGCCGGCCTGGTCTTCGAGCGTGACTCGATCACCAGCCAGGCCACCGCCATCGGCCAACTGGAAACCGTCGGCCTGTCATGGAAGCTGATGGACACCGAACTGGCCGATCTGGAAAGCGTCACGCCGCAAGACATCCAGAAAGCCGCCAAGCTGTATTTCACCCGCGAACGTCTCAGCGTCGCCCATGTACTGCCTCTGGAGACGACTCATGAGTGAGCGTAAACCCTCTCGCCTGGCCCTGATCGGCCTGGTCGCCGTTGCCGTTTTCGGTTCCGCCGCGTTCTATTTGTCGCGTTCTGGCGAAACCAGTGCCAGCGAAGCCCTGGACAAGGCCAAGGCCAGCCAGAAACTGCAATCGCTGACCGAACTCAACGGCAAGGCACCGGGCCACCGCCAGCTGGACGTACAAACCTGGAGCACTGCCGAAGGTGCGAAAGTGCTGTTCGTCGAAGCCCATGAGCTGCCGATGTTCGACATGCGCCTGATCTTCGCCGCCGGCAGCAGCCAGGACGGCGATGCACCGGGCGTGGCGGTGTTGACCAACGCCATGCTCAACGAAGGCGTGGCCGGCAAAGACGTCGGTGCCATTGCCCAGGGTTTCGAAGGCCTGGGCGCCGACTTTGGCAACGGTGCCTACAAGGACATGGCCATCGCGTCGCTGCGCAGCCTCAGTGACCGGGACAAGCGCGAGACGGCCTTGAAGCTGTTCGCCGAAGTCGTCGGCAAACCGACCTTCCCCGCCGACTCGTTTGCCCGCATCAAGAACCAGATGCTCGCCGGTTTCGAATACCAGAAACAGAATCCCGGCAAACTGGCGAGCCTGGAACTGATGAACCGCTTGTACGGTGATCACCCATACGCACACGCCAGCGACGGCACGGCGAAAACCATCCCGGCGATTACCCAGGCACAGCTGCGGGCTTTCCACGAGAAAGCCTACGCGGCCGGTAACGTGGTGATCGCACTGGTCGGCGACCTGTCCCGCGCGGAAGCCGAAGCGATTGCCGCCCAGGTGTCCAGCGCCCTGCCCAAAGGCCCGGCGCTGGCGAAAATCGCGCAACCGGTCGAGCCCAAGGCCAGCGTCGGCCATATCGAGTTCCCGTCCAAGCAGACCAACCTGATGCTCGCGCAATTGGGCATCGACCGCGACGACCCGGACTACGCGGCGTTGTCCATGGGCAACCAGATTCTCGGTGGCGGCGGCTTCGGCACCCGTCTGATGAGCGAAGTGCGCGAGAAGCGTGGCCTGACTTACGGCGTGTATTCGGGCTTTACCCCGATGCAGGCGCGCGGCCCATTCATGATCAACCTGCAAACCCGCGCCGAGATGAGCGAAGGCACCCTGAAACTGGTGCAGGATGTGTTGGCCGACTACCTTAAAACCGGCCCGACCGAAAAAGAGCTGGACGACGCCAAGCGCGAACTGGCCGGCAGCTTCCCGCTGTCCACCGCGAGCAACGCCGATATCGTCGGTCAGCTGGGCGCCATCGGTTTCTACAACCTGCCGCTGAGTCACCTGGAAGACTTCATGCAACAGTCCCAGGCCTTGACCGTCGAGCAGGTCAAAGCCGCCATGAACAAACACCTGGGCACGGACAAGATGGTCATCGTCAGCGCTGGCCCGACCGTGCCGCAAAAGCCGTTACCGGCCCCTACTGATAAACCTTCCGAGCAGCCGCTCGGGGTTCCGGAGCATTAATGGCCCATCCTAAAAAACCCGCCAAAAACGTCCATAACGGCGTGAACCAGCTGCGCATCATCGGCGGCGAATGGCGCAGCCGGAAGCTGAGCTTCCCCGACGCCCCTGGCCTGCGCCCGACGCCGGATCGCGTGCGTGAAACCCTGTTCAACTGGCTCGCGCCTTACGTGCCGGGCGCCAAGGTGCTCGACCCGTTCACCGGCAGCGGCGCGCTGTTCCTTGAAGCACTGTCCCGTGGCGCGGCCATGGGTCAGGCGCTGGACGCCAGCAGTATCGCGGTGTCCAGCCTGAAAGAGCACCTGGGGACGCTGCGGTGCACCAACGGCCAGGTCCAGACTGCCGATGCCCTGCGCTACCTGGAAACCCAGACCGCGACGGCCTACGACCTGGTGTTCCTCGACCCGCCATTCAACCAGAACCTGCTGCCCGCCGTTTGCAAGTTGCTCGAAGAGCGCCAATGGCTGGCCGAAGACGCCTGGGTGTACACCGAAAGCGAGTCGGCGCCGTCGACCCTGGGCCTGCCGGAGAACTGGCGCCTGCACCGGGAGCAGAAATCCGGACGCGTGTATTACTCGTTGTGGCAGCGCAACGCCTGACATTTCAGCGAGACGACTGCCCCAGCCTGGTTGTGAGGTGCACTACATAGTTACCACCTGACGCCCTTACGGATCATCCACAGTGGTTTGCGCAATTACCTGCAAACCACTGAGGATGAACACGGATGAACATCTCCCGCAGCCTATTTATGCTGCCCTTTATCGCCTGGCTACCGCTCATGGCCAGCGCGGCGACACCCCCCGCGACGCAAGACTTCGTACTGGACAACGGCCTCAAGGTTATCGTGCGCGAGGACCATCGCTCGCCCATCGTTACCGCCCAGCTCTGGATCAAGGTCGGTGCAAGCTACGAGCCTCCCGGCCAGTCCGGCCTGTCCCACGCCCTCGAACATATGGTCTACAAAGGCAGCAGCAAGGCCTGCGCCGGAGAGTTCGCGGCGATACTGAAAAAACTGGGCGCCAGCGAAAACGCATTTACCGGCACCGATTTCACGGTCTTTTACCAGACACTGCCTTCCGGCCGCACTGGCGTCGCTTTTGAAATACTGGCCGATCTGATGAGTACGGCCGAGCTGGATGCACAGGACTTTACACAGGAGCTCAAGGTCATTCAGGAGGAGCGTCGGATGCACTTTGATGATGAAATCATCGCGCTGGCTCAAGAACGACTGAACAGCATCGCCTACCCGGCCAGCGGCTACCGAACCCCGACAATCGGCTGGATGCACGACCTGCAACGCATGAATGCCGTGCAATTGCAGCAGTGGTATCAGGCCTGGTATTCACCGGACAATGCGACGCTGGTAGTCGTTGGCGATGTTGCACCTGAGCGGATCAAGACCCTGGCACAGCAGCACTTCGGCCACCTTGAGCGACGTGCGACACCTGTGGCGCCTACCCCTGTCGAGCTGGCTTCTGCCGGAGAACGGTCACTGACCCTGTATGCACCCATAGCATCCCCGCGCCTGATCATGAGTTTCAACGCGCCCAGCCTGACCACGGCACCGGATCATCGGACCGCCCATGCCCTGCGCCTGCTCGATATGTTACTGGCCGGGTCCAGTAGCGCGCGGATCAAACAGCAACTGCAACTGGGCGAGGCGATATTCACCGAGGCCGACTCAGCGTACGACGCCTTCAATCGCGGCGATTCGTTACTGACCATCAGCACCCAGCTCAACCCGGACAAGCTCAGTGACGCTGACGAAGCCCTCGCCCGCCTGTGGCAAGTGATCGAATCACTGAAGAGCAAGGCACCGGAACCGGCAGAACTGGAGCGCGCGAAAAACCTCCTGATCGCTAACTCGGTTTATGCGCAGGATGATCTGGAAGAACAGGCCAACACCTTGGGCCTGCTGGAAACCATCGGCCTGGACTGGCGGCTGGCCGATCAGGATACCGATGAGCTGAACAAGGTCACCCCCCTGGATATTCAACAGGTCGCAAAGACTTACCTGACGCGTGAGCGCCTGAGTACCGCGACAATCTTGCCGGAGAAAAACAATGGATAAGCTCAAAGGCCTCATCAGTGGATTGATCCTGGCCGGCATGCTGTTGAGTGCGCAGGCCCCTGCCGTTGCAACCACGGCGCCCCAGAAACCAGTGCTGCAATCGCTCAATGAACCACAGACTCCGGCGACCCAGCGCACGCTGTCGATCAAGGGTTACAAAACGCTCAGTGGAACGAAGATCCTGTTCATCCACACCCCTGGCCTGCCAATGTTTGATGCCTTGGTGAGTTTTGCTGCCGGCAGCGCCCACACCCCGCATCAACCCGGCCTGGCCGCGGTCACCTATAGCCTTTTGAATGAGGGCGTAGCTGGCAAGGACGTCAACGCCATACAGGCGACGTTCGACAATCTGGGTGCCAGGATGGGTATGGATATCAGCCAGGACCGGACCTGGTTTTCCCTGCGTAGCCTGAGTGACGAATCACGGCGCGCTCCAGCCCTGGAACTGTTTGCCCAGGTACTCGGCAAGCCGCTGTTGCCGCAAGAGTCCCTGCCTACGGTGAAATCCCAATTGCAGTACTTTCTGGACCTTGAAGATCAGTCCCATGCCGCTCAAGCCCGACAAGCGAACCTCGGTCAGTTGTTTCCCGAGCACGGTTATGCTCAGTCCTTCTACGGAACCAGGGCCGGACTGACCTCCGTCACCCGCACCCAGGTGCAAGACTTTTATCGCGAGGCTTATGCCGCGGGCAATGCCCAGATCACACTGGTTGGTGACCTCACCGAGGAAGAAGCCCAGCGCATCGGTGCGCAGATATCCGCGGCCTTGCCCCTGGGACCGGCCACTGCCGCGATCCAGCCAGTGACAAGTCCGGCCGCTCCAGGTCTGCTACGCGTTGAGCGACCATCGACCCAGGCTTATCTACGCCTTGCCCAGCCAAGTGTCCTGCGAAACAGTCCGGACTACGTCGCGCTTCAGATGGCCATGCGGGTTTTCACCAACCGTCTGACCAATGAACTGCGTGAACGCCGAGGCCTGACCTACCACGTTGAAGCCGACCTTTCAGCCCTTCAGGCGCAGGGGTTACTGACCATTGATTTGCAGACCCGACCAGAGCAGGCCGATGCCGTGCTGGCCCATATCAAGACGATGTTCAACGACTTCCTCGCCCAAGGGCCGACCCAACAGGAACTCGAAGACATCCAACAGCAACTGACCGGTAGCGCGCCGTTGGGCAGCGCTACCAATGCGCAGATTCTGAGCCAGTTGTACGCCATCAGCGCCCACAATCTGCCGCTGGACCTCGACTTCGCCATGCAAGCCGCCTTGAAGCTGAACCTTGTATCAATCAAAAGCGCACTCAACCGGCATTACCACGCCGACCAATGGCGCGCTGTCATCCTGGGGCCGAAGACAGATCAACAACCGCTGCCGGCTCCAAGCGAAAGCGCAACCAATTCCATGTGTCGCGCACCTGGCGAGATTGTGGCAAGTTAGAGAGCCATGATGACGCGGTTGCGGCGCTGTCCCGCCGCGTCTTCGGGCAGACTCATGAACACTTCCACCGAGAATGACTGTGCAATCGCACCCCACACTGGCCTCACCGCCGTCCTTTACCCCCGCCTTTGGCATCGGCAATCCGCACTTGCAAACCTTGTGGGGGCCTCTGTGGCGTAAAACCGTGCACATCGGCCGCGAACGCGAACGTCTCTGGCTTGAAGACGGCGATTTTCTCGATCTCGACTGGCACGGCCCGCACAGCGCCGACGCACCCTTGGTGCTCGTGTTGCACGGGCTCACCGGCTCCTCGAATTCGCCTTATGTCGCCGGCATGCAAAAAGCCTTGGGCGAGCGGGGTTGGGCCAGTGTCGCGTTGAACTGGCGCGGCTGTTCAGGCGAACCCAACCTGTTGCCGCGCAGCTACCATTCCGGCGCCAGCGAAGACCTGGCCGAAACCATCAGGCACTTGCGGGCCAAACGGCCTCTCGCTCCGCTGTATGCTGTCGGCTACTCATTGGGCGGCAATATCCTGCTCAAGCATTTGGGCGAAACCGGTACCGACAGCGACTTGATGGGCGCCGTGGCGGTGTCGGTGCCGTTCCGCCTGGACCACTGCGCCGACCGTATCGACCAGGGTTTCTCAAAGGTCTATCAGGCGCATTTCATGCGCGAGATGCTCGCCTACATCAAGAACAAACAGCGGCAGTTCCAGCATGACGGACACGAGGATGGCCTGGCCGCATTGGCCGCACTTGGCTCACTGGAAAACATGCGCACGTTCTGGGATTTCGATGGCCGGGTTACCGCACCGCTGAACGGCTTTGTCGATGCCGAGGATTACTATCGCCGCGCATCGAGCCGCTACTTCCTCGGCGAAATTCGCACCCCGACCCTGATGATTCAGGCGGCCGACGACCCCTTCGTATTTCCCCACAGCCTGCCGCACGTCGATGAATTGTCCGCCTGTACGCAATTTGAACTGCAAGCCAAGGGCGGGCACGTCGGATTCGTAGACGGCACGCTCAGGCAACCGGGTTACTACCTGGAACGGCGCATCCCCGAGTGGCTGGCCGCCGTGGCTCGCAAGTAAAGCCATGGTCAGCGATCAGGGCGAGTCGATTCATTTCTGGCAAACCGCACCACTGGCCGGGGTCGAGTTGTTGTCCGCCCGCTACATCGATCATCGTTTCGCGCCCCATGTGCATGACGGCTATGTGATCGGCATGATCATGGCCGGCGCCCAGCGTTATCGTTATCGCGGTGCCGAACACCTGGCGGGCAGCGGCACGCTGGTGCTGATCAACCCCGATGAATTGCACACCGGTCATAAAGGTACCGAGGATGGCTGGCTGTACCGGGCGTTTTATCCGGACAGCGGACAGATAACCTCGCTGCTGGCCGAACTCGAATTGCCGACCCACCACTTGCCGGCCTTCGGTGCCACGCTGTATCGCGATCAGGATCTGGTGAACGGTTTCTGCCAACTCCACCGCCTGCTGGAAAGCCCCGCCACCGCATTGCAGCAACAAACGGTCTGGCGCGAACTGGTGCTGTCGCTGTTGCAGCGTCATGCGGCGGTGCCCGATGCCGGCAAACCCGGCAAGGAACACCGGGCCGTGAGCCTGGCCAAGGAATTGCTGCAGGCGCAACTGGCAGCACCGCCCTCACTGGAGACACTGGCGGCGGCGGTCAATCTCTCGCCATTCCATTTCGCCCGAGTGTTCCGCCGCGCCACCGGCATGCCGCCACACACCTGGCTGATGCAACAGCGCATCGCCCGGGCGCGGACGTTGCTGCAAAGTGGTTGTTTACCGCTGGAAGTCGCAATGCAACTTGGGTTTGCCGACCAGAGCCATCTGAGCCGGCAGTTCAAGCAAGTGTATGGGGTTGGGCCGGGGGCGTATCGCAGTGCAAAGCGGGGGACTTGAGGTTTAACAAGGTCTCACAAACACCATCCATCCCTGTGGGAGCGAGCTTGCTCGCGATGGCGGCTTAACAATCAGCATCACTATTGAATGTAATGGCCCCATCGCGAGCAAGCTCGCTCCCACAGGGTTTCGTGGCGTTCATTCGCCAGTGGCAATGCCCCGCGCAGGCTCGTTGATCCATTCGCTCCACGACCCGGCATACAACGAACCCAGCGGATAACCGGCCAGACACAACGCAAACAGGTTGTGGCACGCCGTCACGCCGGAACCGCAGTACGCCACCAGATCGGTCGGCGAACGATCACCCAGTTTTGCGGCGAAACGCTGCTTGAGCTGATCGGCCGACAGGAAGAGCCCGTCTGCGCCCAGGTTGTCGGTAAACGCCGCGCACTGGGCACCGGGAATGTGCCCGGCAACCGGGTCGATCGGTTCCACTTCACCCTTGAATCGCGGCAGTGCGCGGGCATCGAGCAGGGTAAGTTCCGGCCGGGCGAGGCGCTTTTGCAACTGCTCGGCACTGATCAGCAACGCCGTATCAGGACTGCCGGTGAAGGAGCCACGGGTGATCGCCGGCGTATCCAGGCTCAACGGCAACCCCGCCGCATGCCAGGCCTTGAGTCCGCCATCGAGGATGAATACGCCATCGCGCTTACCCAACCATGCCAGCAGCCACCAGGCCCGCGCCGCATAGGCACCCGGACCATCGTCGTACAAAACCACTTCGCTATCGGCGTTGATGCCCCAGGCTTGCAGGCGCTCGATCAATTGCACGGGTTCGGGTAACGGATGACGCCCGGTCACGCCCTTGACCACGGCGCCACTCAGATCACGCTCAAGGTCAGCATAGCTCGAACCGGCAATGTGCCCTTCGGCATAGCTGCGCTGACCGTAATCCGGGTCTTCGAGGGCAAAACGACAATCCAGAATCACCAGCCCCGGCTGGTCCTTTTTCAGGTCCAGTGCTTGCGGGCTGATCAATTGCGCAATGGGCATAACGGGCTCCTGTGATTTTTATCGGACTTCGATCCTACGACACTTCCTCAAGCGCCTGGGCCAGGGGCACGTAAAACTCTTCGAACAAGGCATTGACCGCATCGCGGGCCTCATCCGTGACAAACCCGGCTTCCAGCACCAAAACCTGATACACCCCGCGTTTAATGGCCTGCTCGCTCAAGTGGCTGGAATTCTCCCGCGTGGTGCACAGGAAACGTACCCAGGACGTGAGGATGATCCAGGCATTGAGCGTCAGGGATTCGATCTGCACCTTGTCCATCTTCAGGATGCCAGCGGCGACGAAGCCTTCGTAGATCGCCGAACCCTGGATCAGGCAGCGCTGAGAGAAACGTCGATAGCGGTCGGCCAAGTCCGGATCGCTGTCGAGCAAATGTTCGAGATCGCGATGCAGAAACCGGTAACGCCACATCGCCGCCAGCAGCTCCTTGAGGTAGAAGCGTTTGTCTTCCACCGTGGCAGTACGGCCCTGGGGCGGGCGCAGGAAGCTGTCCACCAGGCTCTCGTATTCGCTGAACAGCACAGCGATGATCGCCTGCTTGTTGGGGAAGTGGTAGTACAGGTTGCCCGGGGAAATTTCCATATGGGCAGCGATGTGGTTGGTACTGATGCTGCGCTCGCCCTGTTGATTGAACAGCTCCAGGCTGTTCTGCACGATGCGCTCGCTGGTTTTGATCCGTGGGGCCATGGCTTGGGCTTTAATTCAGAGTGCGTTGACGGGCATCTTAGATCTATCCGCGAGTGGATAAAACAAAGCTGTTACAGGATGTCATTTGACTTTTTAGAGTATAGACTCTAGAAAGTGCCCCATTACAATAAATCCGGAGCCGACCATGACTGCTGAAATTTCCTACCTGCAGAACCTACAGCAGCCGCTGGAAGAGCTTCAGGCCCTGTTCGACGCCCAGCGTGCCGCCTACGCCGCCAACCCGATGCCACCCGCCGCGCAGCGCCAACAATGGCTCAAGGCGCTGAAGGATTTGTTGAACAATGAACGCCAGGCCCTGATCGATGCGATCAGCCAGGACTTCAGCCATCGTAGCGCCGATGAAACCCTGCTCGCCGAACTGATGCCCAGCCTGCACGGCATCCATTACGCCAGCAAACACCTCAAGGGCTGGATGAAAGCGTCGCGGCGCAAGGTGGGCGCTGCCTTCCAGCCGGCTTCGGCCAAAGTCGTTTACCAACCGCTGGGCGTGGTCGGGGTCATCGTGCCGTGGAACTACCCGCTGTACCTGGCCATCGGCCCGCTGGTCGGCGCGCTGTCGGCGGGCAATCGGGTGATGCTCAAGCTCAGTGAATCGACTCCCGCTACCGGCTTGCTGATGAAGCAGTTGCTGGCGCGCATCTTCCCCGAAGACCTGGTTTGCGTGGTCCTGGGCGAGGCCGATATGGGCGTGGCGTTTTCACGCCTGCCGTTCGATCACCTGCTGTTCACCGGCGCCACCAGCATCGGCAAACACGTCATGCGCGCCGCCGCGGAAAACCTGACCCCGGTAACCCTGGAACTGGGTGGCAAGTCCCCGGCCATTGTTTCCCGCGACGTGCCGCTCAAGGACGCCGCCGAGCGCATCGCCTTCGGCAAAACCTTGAACGCCGGCCAGACCTGCGTGGCCCCTGACTACGTACTGGTGCCGGAGGATCGCGTCGGAGGTTTCGTCGAAGCCTATCGCACAGCCGTCCGCGGGTTTTATCCGACGCTGGCCGACAACCCGGACTACACCGCGATCATCAATGAGCGACAACTGGCGCGCCTAAACGGCTACGTCAGCGACGCCACCAGCAAGGGTGCGCTGCTGATGCCGCTGTTCGACCAGGGCCAGGGCCGACGCATGAGCCATAGCCTGCTGCTCAATGTCACCGACGAGATGACGGTGATGCAGGACGAGATTTTCGGACCGCTGCTGCCGATCGTGCCGTACAAGGATCTGGACCAGGCATTTGCCTACATCAACCAGCGCCCGCGCCCACTGGCGCTGTATTACTTCGGCTACGACAAGCGCGAACAACAGCGCGTGCTGCACGAAACCCATTCCGGTGGCGTGTGCCTGAACGACACGCTGCTGCACGTCGCCCAGGACGACATGCCGTTCGGCGGTATCGGTGCCTCGGGCATGGGTCATTATCATGGTCATGAAGGGTTCCTGACCTTCAGCAAGGCCAAGGGCGTGCTGATCAAGCAGCGCTTCAACGCGGCGAAACTGATTTACCCGCCGTATGGCAAATCGATCCAGAAGCTGATCCAGAAGCTGTTCATCCGCTAACGATCTCACCGTCGGGTAATAACAATAATGAACCCCAGCCTTTGCGATACACCCGCGCTGTCACGGCGCGGGCTACTTAAATTCAGCCTCGGCGCCAGCGCCTTTCTCGCCACTGCCGGATTGGGCGCCAGCCTCAGCGGCTGTTCGTCGAGTGTTCCGGCCAGTGGCTTCGTCACGTTGCGAAGCGGCGACCTGCTGTTTTTGCGGGCGTTGATTCCAGTCATGCTCGATGGTGCCGTAACTTCCGAACGGATGCCCGAGGCTGTCGAGGGCACACTGAAAAGCCTTGATTACAACCTCGCTCACTTGTCACCGGAAATGCTCAAACTGACCCAGCAACTGTTCGATGTGTTGGGCATGGCCGTGACCCGTGGACCGCTGACCGGGATCTGGAGCAGCTGGGAAAACGCCAGCGCCGATGATATCCGGCAGTTTCTGAACCGCTGGGAAAATAGCTCATTGAGCCTGTTGCGCATGGGTCACAGTTCTTTGCTGCAATTGGTGATGATGGCCTGGTACGGCCGCAAAGAATCGTGGGCGCATTGCGGGTATCCCGGGCCGCCAACAGTCTGAAATCGAGTCGACCCCATCGCGAGCAAGCTCGCTCCCACA
>NZ_JBFULI010000080.1:0-20044 GCF_056400405.1 Pseudomonas sp. P5_B3
GGGGGCGAGCGGGTGACCGATGTCGCATTGGCCTGCGGCTACGACTCGACGTCGGCGTTTATCGCAGCCTTCCGCCAGCAGTTTGGCGAAACGCCGGGGGAGTTTTTTCGCTGAGCCCTGCACCGTACATCTCTGTTGCCTGTCAGTCCGCCATCGCGAGCAAGCTCGCTCCCACAGTTTTTTGTGTCGAGCACAGGTTTTGTGTACACCCATACCCCTGTGGGAGCGAGCTTGCTCGCGATGGCGGACTGACAGGCAACAGAGATGTACGGTGCAGGGCTCAGCGAAAAAACTCCCCCGGCGTTTCGCCAAACTGCTGGCGGAAGGCTGCGATAAACGCCGACGTCGAGTCGTAGCCGCAGGCCAATGCGACATCGGTCACCCGCTCGCCCTGTTCCAGTGGCGTCAAGGCGCCGAGCAGGCGCAAACGCTGACGCCAGGCGCGAAACGTCAGGCCGGTGTCACGCAGGAACAGGCGACTGAGGGTTTTCTCGGTGACGCCGAATTTGTCGCTCCAGTGGCTGAGGGTGGTCTGTTGCTCCGGGTGCGACTCCAGGCTTTGGGCGATTTGCCGCAATCGGCTGTCCTGGGGCAGGGGCAGCATCAAATCGATCTGTGGCGCTTGCGCCAACTGATCCAGAATCACCTGGGCCAACCGACCGTGGGGACCGTCCTGATCGTATTCCACTGGAATCTGGCTGAAGGCGCGGATCAACTCGCGCAACAGATCACTGACCTCCAACACATGACAGCCCGGCTGCGCCCACGCCGAGACGCTGCAATCGATGTACAGGCTGCGCATTTCCGTGCGCGGCGAACTGAACACCCGGTGCGGCATGCCCGCCGGAATCCACACCGCACGCTCCGGCGGGGCGACGAAGCGCCCGACGCCGGTCTGTATTTCGAGCACGCCCGCAATCGCATAGGAAAGCTGTACCCACGGATGGCTGTGGCGCCGGGTCAGTGCGCGATTGGGCAGCGATTCGGTACGGCCGTAGAGCGGTCGCGGCAGGCTGGACAGCCCGGGAATACTGCGTCGAACACTCTTGTCATGTCCTTTGGGCGGCATCAGCTGGCTCATCGGCGTTAGTCGGTAATTCCCAGTCACGTTAGAGTCGCTTTCACGTACTGGCAACCCCCCGGATGATCAACCCCATGACTCGCCCCCGTTTGTTACCCGACAACTTCACCCTGACCCTGATCGGCGTGGTGACGCTCGCCAGCCTGCTGCCCGCCAGCGGTCAGGTCGCGGTCGGTTTTGGCTGGCTGACCAACATCGCCATCGCGCTGCTGTTTTTCCTGCATGGCGCCAAGCTGTCCCGCGAGTCGATCATTGCCGGTGCCGGGCACTGGCGCTTGCATCTGCTGGTGTTCAGCCTGACCTTCGTGCTGTTTCCGTTGCTCGGCCTGGCGCTAAAACCGCTGTTGTCGCCACTGATCGGCAACGACCTGTACATGGGCATGCTTTACCTGTGTGCGCTGCCCGCTACGGTGCAATCGGCGATTGCCTTTACTTCGCTGGCACGGGGCAATATCCCGGCGGCGATTTGCAGCGCGGCAGCGTCCAGCCTGTTCGGGATATTCCTCACGCCATTGCTGGTGACCCTGCTGCTCAATGTGCACGGCGAAGGCGCCTCGACCCTCGACGCCATCCTCAAGATCAGCGTGCAGTTGCTGCTGCCGTTCATTGCCGGGCAAATCGCGCGGCGCTGGATCGGCAACTGGGTGGCGCGCAACAAGAGCTGGTTGAAGTTCGTCGATCAGGGTTCGATTCTGCTGGTGGTCTACGGCGCGTTCAGCGAGGCGGTGATCGAGGGGCTCTGGCACCAGATTCCGCTGCTGGACCTGGCTGGGCTGGTGGTGGCGTGCTGCGTGGTCCTGGCGCTGGTGTTGGTGGCCTCGACCGTACTGGGCAAGGCATTCGGTTTCAACCAGGAAGACCGCATCACCATTCTCTTCTGCGGGTCGAAGAAAAGCCTGGCGACCGGCGTGCCGATGGCCCAGGTGTTGTTTGCCGGTAGCACCATTGGCGTGCTGATCCTGCCGTTGATGCTGTTCCACCAGATTCAACTGATGGTCTGTGCGGTGCTGGCGCAGCGTTATGCCAATCGGCCGGAATCGATTCCGGAGCTGATGGCTCAAGTCGACCCCTGATGATCCGGGACTGGAGCGGTAAAGGCTCCAGTCCCGGTGTCGATTACCGCTTGTCAGCCGTCAATGGCGGCGTGCGCGGCGGGATCATGCGTTTGTTGCCGGTCGACTCGAACGCCGATGCCAGGTGCAGCAGCGAAGAGTCGTCATAGGCGCGCCCGGCAAACGTCAGGCCGACCGGCATGCCGATGTCCGGCATCACGCCCATCGGCACGGTGACTGTCGGCACGCCCAGGTGACGGATGGCGAGGTTGCCGTTGGCGACCCAGACGCCGTTGCTCCAGGCGATATCCGCCGATTGCGGATCGACATCGGCATTCGCCGGACCCACGTCGGCGACCGTCGGGAACAGCACTGCGTCGAGACCCAGGCGATCCATCCAGTCTTCCAGATCGATCTTGCGGGTTTTCTCCAGTCCGCGCAGGCCGTCCGGCATCGTGCTGATCTGGTCCCACGGGGTGATGCCGCGTTCGGCCATGCGCACGTATTCGTCCATGCCGGCAACCAGGTCGCCTTCGCGGTTGGGCAGGGTGCCCGGGTCGTGAGGGAAGATCTGCGGGCCGTCGACATCGACCAGGCGATTCAGTTTCGGGTCGCCGTTCGCTTGCAGGAAATCATCGAACGCCCAGGCGGTCAGGTCCCACAGTTCATGGTGCAGGAATTCCTTGGAAACGATGCCGCGATTGAACACGGTCGGCGCACCAGGGCGATCGCCCTCGCAATTGGAGACCAGCGGGAAATCCACGTCGATCACTTCGGCACCCGCGTCTTCGAGGGCCTTGCGTGCCTGTTCCCAGAGCCCGATCACCGAAGGACGGGTGTTGATGCGTTGGCCGGTTGGGCCGCCGATGCCTGGCGCTTCAGAGGTGCCGGCTTCTGGATCGGCGTTGATGTACATGCGTGGAATGCCGAACTTCTTGCCTTTGAGCGCCTCGCTGTTGGCGGCCAGCGCCGCGTAGGATTTGGGGCGCACCAAGGACGAGCTCGGGATCGGCACCCAGGGTTGCAGGCGCCACAGATCGCCACGGGTGTCCGGGTCATCGGCCACTACCACGTCGAGCACTTCGAGCAGGTCGGCCATGCTCCGGGCAAACGGCACGACCACGTCCATTGTCGGGGTCAACGGCCAGTTGCCGCGCACCGAGATCACCCCGCGTGACGGCGTGTAGGCGCACAAACCATTGTTCGAGGCCGGTCCACGGCCGCTCGACCAGGTTTCTTCCGCCAGGCCGAAGGCCGCGAAACTTGCGGCAGTGGCAGTACCCGCGCCGTTCGACGAACCGGAGGCGAAAGGGGCGGTGAGGTAGTCAGCGTTGTACGGGCTCTCGGCGCGGCCGTAGACGCCGCGCTGCATCCCGCCGTTGGCCATCGGCGGCATGTTGGTCTTGCCCAGGCAGATCGCCCCGGCAGCGCGCAGGCGCTCGATGGTGAACGCATCGCGATAGGCAACCAGGTCCTTGAAGGCCGGGCTGCCGGATGCGGCGGTGAGGCCCTTGACCAGATAGCTGTCCTTGGCGGTGTAAGGGATGCCGTCCAGCGGGCCCAGCGTCTGGCCCTTGGCGCGACGGGCGTCGGACGCCTGGGCCTCGGCGAGCGCTTCGGGGTTGCGCACCACGACCGCGTTCAGGGCCGTTGGCGTTTCGGGGCCGTCATAGGCGTCGATCCGCGCGAGATAAGCCTGGACCAACTCAACCGACGTGGTCTGGCCGGATTCGAGCGCGGCGCGCAACTCGGCAATGGAAACTTCGGTAACTTCGATCATGCTGCCACCGCCGCTTGCAGGTGGAGGGTCCCAAACACTTCACTTTTCTCGAAATGGACTTTCATATCGTTATTCTCGTTGCACTGTGTGGCACGACAGGGTCGGGTGTTAAAAATACTGAGCACTATTTAGCATTAAACCGGGATTATAGGAATCAGTTGTCCAATTTATCTTACAGGCGACAGAAAAAAGGCCACCACAACCCGACGTTGTGGTGGCCCGAGGGTGACTCATTATAGTGGCTCGCGCGCGCAGGCCAATGGATCAGTGAGCGCCGGCGGCCTTGTTCAGGTCGCTTTCGGCCCATTCGGTGTAGACGCAGGCATCGGCGGTGGCCCAGCGCACCCGCACCGGGTCACCGGCCTTGAGCGGCATGCCGGCGGCGGACAGTGCCTTGACCGTCATCGAGGTGCCGCCAGCGGTGACCACGCTGCAGGTCTGGCTTTCGCCGAGAAACAGCACCTCCACGACATTAGCCGAGACTTCGTTCCAGCCGGCGGCCAGCGGTTCGGCAAGGGCTTGTTCATTGCTCAGGGCCAGGGCTTTTTCCGGACGCACCATCAGCAGCACGTCCTGATCGGTGTGCAGGCCGGCGGTGAGGCGGATCGACAGTGCCTGGCCTTCGAAGCTCGCCACCGCATTACCCTGGGCCTTGAGCTTGAGGAAGTTCGAGTTGCCGAGGAACGACGCGACAAAGGCGTTCGGCGGGTTCTGGTACAGGTCATAGCCGCTGCCGAGGCCGACGATCTTGCCGTGGCTGAAAATCGCGATGCGCTGGGACAGGCGCATGGCCTCTTCCTGATCGTGGGTCACATAGACGATGGTGATGCCCAGGCGTCGATGCAGCTGACGCAGTTCATCCTGCAAGTCTTCACGCAGTTTTTTGTCCAGTGCACCGAGGGGTTCGTCCATCAGCAGGATGCGTGGTTCGTAAACCAGCGCCCGGGCGATAGCGACTCGTTGCTGCTGGCCACCGGACAGTTGCGAAGGGCGGCGATGGGCAAATTGCTCGAGCTGCACCAGTTTGAGCATCGCATCGACCCGGCGCTCGCGTTCGGCGGCGGCCAGTTTGCGAATGGCCAGCGGGAAGACGATGTTGTCGCGCACTGACAGATGCGGGAACAGCGAATAGCGCTGGAACACCATGCCGATGTCGCGCTTGTGCGGCGGCACGTTCACCAGCGACTGGCCGTTGACCAGGATCTCGCCGCTGCTCGGGGTTTCGAACCCGGCCAGCATCGACAGCGTGGTGCTTTTGCCCGAGCCGCTGGAGCCGAGGAAGGTGAGGAATTCACCGTCCTTGATGTCCAGCGAGATGTTGTCCACGGCGGCAAAGTCGCCGTAGTGCTTGTTCAGGTTACGCAGGCTGACCAGGGGTTTGTCATTTTGCTGCGCGGAATCTTTGATCACTGCACTCATGTCGTACTCCTGGCGCTCAAGCGCTGATTTCGTTGCGCCGGCGCAGAGCGGCGGCGATGACCATGACCAACACCGAGAGGCCGATCAGCAGCGTCGAGGCGACGGCGATCACGGGCGTCAGATCCTGGCGCAGGGTGGTCCACATTTTCACGGGAAGGGTTTGCAGGGTCGGGCTGGCCATCATCACGCTCAGCACCACTTCATCCCACGAGACGAGGAAGGCGAAGAGGGCGCCGGCCACCATGCCCGGACGGATCGCCGGGAATGTCACCTTGAACACCGCTTGCAGGCGCGAGGCACCGCAGATCACCGCCGCATCCTCGATCGACTGGTCGAACAGCTTCAGCGAGTTGATGATCGAGATGATGGTGAACGGCAACGCGACGATGACGTGGCTGACCACGAACGCGAACATGGTCCCGGTGTAACCCAGTTTCAGGAACAGCGCGTAGACCGCCACGGCGATGATCACCAACGGCACGATCATCGGCAGGGTGAACAGGCCGTAGAGCATTTCCCGGCCGGGGAAGCGGCCACGCACCAGGGCGAATGCGGTCGGCAGGCCCAGCGCGACGGCGAAGAACGTAGTCAGCACCGCGACCTTGAGGCTGGCCATCGCCGCGTTCATCCAGTCGGCGTTGGAGAAGAACTGGCCGTACCATTTCAGCGTCCAGCCCGGTGGCGGGAACACCAGCCATTGCGACGAGCCGAACGACAGCAGCACGATGAACACGATCGGCAGCAGCAGGAACAGCCCGATCAGCCCGGTGGTGGCATAAAGGCCGAAGCGCATGCGCCGGCTCATGGCATTGGGGGTCAGGAGCATGACGGCTTACCTCGCGTTGCTAGCGCCAACCGGGGATTCCGGCTGGAGCTTCAGGTAGAAGTAGAACAGCACCAGCGTGATCACGATCAGCAACGCGGCGCCGGCGCTGGCCAGGCCCCAGTTGAGGAACGACTGCACCTGCTGAATGATGAACTCGGGCAGCATCATGTTCTGCGCACCGCCCAGCAGCGCCGGGGTCACGTAGTAACCGAGGGACATCACGAACACCATCAAACCGCCGGAGAACAGCCCCGGCCGGCACAGTGGCAGGAACACCCGGAAGAAGTTGGTCCAGGGGCTGGCGCCGCAGATGGAACCAGCCTGCAGGATCATCGGGTCGATGGCCTGCATGGTCGCCTGCAATGGCAGCACGATGAACGGGATCATGATGTAGCTCATGCCGATCACCACGCCGGTGAGGTTGTGCACCATCTCCAGCGGTTGATCGATGATGCCCATGGCCATCAACGCCTTGTTGATCACCCCGGAGGCTTGCAGCAGCACCAGCCAGGAGTAGGTGCGGGCGAGCAGGCTGGTCCACATCGACAGCAGCACGATGTTGAGGATCCAGCGACCCCAGCCACGGGGCACCAGGGTGATCGCCCAGGCCAGCGGGAAACCCAGCAACAGACTGAACAGCGTCACCAGTCCCGCCACCGAGAAGGTGTTGAGCAACACCCGCGCATAGGCCGAGTTGGCGAACAGTTGCTCGTAGTTGCCCAGGCCCGGCACCGGTTCCAGCACGCCGCGCAACAGCAGGCCAATCAGCGGCGCGAGGAAGAACAGGCCGAGGAACAGCAGGGCGGGGATCAGGTTGCTCGATCCGCGCCAGCGTTGGGCCAGGCTTGGCGATTGCGTCATTGCAGCCGCCTTGCCGGCAGCGCCAGGGGCGCTCCCGACTGACGTGGAGGGACGGGATGCGGTTGCCGTCATTTTCATTTGACCAGCCATTCGTTCCACCGTGTCGCGATGGCAGGACCGTTCTTGGCCCAGTACGCGAAATCAAGAGTGATCTGATCCTTGGCGTAAGCGGTCGGCAGATTCGGGGCGAGCACCGAGTCCAGGCGCTGCACGCTGTCGACGTTGACCGGGGCGTAGGCGGTCAGGTTGGAGAAGTCGGCCTGGCCCTTGGCACTGCTGGCGTTGGCCAGGAACTTCATCGCCGCGTCCTTGTTTTTCGAACCCTTGGGAATGACCAGGATGTCGGCCATGACCAGGTTCTGCTTCCAGCTTACGCCGACCGGGGCGCCGTCTTCTTGCAGGGCGTGAATCCGGCCGTTCCAGAACTGGCCCATGCTCGCTTCACCGGAGGCCAGCAACTGCTGCGACTGCGCGCCGCCGCCCCACCAGACGATGTCTTTCTTGATGGTGTCGAGTTTTTTGAACGCGCGGTCCAGGTCCAGCGGGTAGAGTTTGTCGGCAGGCACGCCGTCGGCCAGCAGCGCCAGTTCGAGCACGCCAGGGCTTGGCCATTTGTAGAGGGCGCGCTTGCCGGGGTAGGTCTTGGTGTCGAACAGCGCGGACCAGTCCTGAGGCTTGCTGGCGCCGAGCTTGCCTTCGTTGTAGCCGAGAACGAAGGAGAAGAAGAACGAACCGACGCCGTGATCGCTGACGAAGCGCGGGTCGATCTTGTCGCGCTGTATGACTTTGAAGTCGAGGGGTTCGAGCAAGCCTTCGGAGGCGGCGCGCAGGGCGAAGTCGGCTTCGACGTCGACCACGTCCCATTGCACGTTGCCGCTTTCGACCATGGCCTTGAGTTTGCCGTAGTCGGTCGGGCCATCCTGCACCACGGTGATGCCGCTGGCCTTGCTGAACGGGTCGGCCCAGGCCTGCTTCTGCGCATCCTGGGTGCTGCCGCCCCAACTCACGAAGTTGACGCTTTCAGCCGCCAGCAATGCCTGGCTGGTCACGCTCAACAGTCCCGCAAAAAGAACCGCGGTCGCACGTTTGTTCAACACCATTTTCACGCCCTCATTGTTGTGTTTATGAGCGGGGCTTTCGAGTGCCCGCCTATCGGGAGCATCAGTCCGTCGAGTCAGTGCTGACTGTTCGGTCTATGGAATATCATATTATGGTATTCCAAACTTTGTGCAAGCACTTTGCCGTACCGACTATCAGCCGAAAGTGGATTTTTGGGTTCTGGGGATTGGCCGGAGCCGGTCAGGCAACGCAATCCCCTGTAGGAGCGAGCCTGCTCGCGATGAGGGCGTGTCAGTCGATATAAGTGTTGACTGTCATGCCGCCATCGCGAGCAGGCTCGCTCCTACAATGAATTGCGCTAAATCGAGGGTCACTCGGTGAATGGAATACTCTCGACCACCTCCAGGTCATACCCGGTCAAACCCGCATACTTCAGTGGCGGCCCCAGGTGGCGCAATTTGCCAACACCCAGGTTCTGCAGGATCTGCGCTCCAGTGCCCACCTCCGAATAAATCCGCGACTGCGAACGGCTGAACTGCCGTGGCGGCTGGGTCAATTGCGGCACGCGTTCGAGCAACGCCTGGGAGGATTCGTGATTGGCCAGCACCACCACCACGCCGTGGCCTTCGGCGGCGACTCGCTGCAAGGCGGCCCACAACGTCCAGTTGCTCGGCCCGCTGTATTCGGCGCCGACCAGGTCGCGCAACGGGTCAATCACATGCACCCGCACCAGCGTCGGCTCATCGCGACGCAAATCGCCCATGACCATAGCCATGTGGACACCTCCTTCGATGCGATCCTCAAAGGTGATCAGACGAAAGGTGCCATGCACGGTCGGCAGGTCACGTTCACCAATGCGCACGATGGTGTGTTCGGTGCTCAGGCGATAGTGAATCAGGTCGGCGATGGTGCCGATCTTGATCCCGTGCTTGCGCGCGAACACTTCCAGGTCCGGGCGGCGGGCCATGGTGCCGTCGTCGTTCATCACTTCGACGATCACCGAGGCGGGCGTATGGCCGGCCAGGCGGGCCAGGTCGCAGCCGGCTTCGGTATGGCCGGCACGGGTCAGTACGCCGCCTTCCCGGGCGCGCAACGGGAAGATATGGCCGGGTTGCACGATGTCGGCAGGGCCGGCATGGGCGGCGACAGCGGCGGCCACGGTGCTGGCACGATCTGCAGCGGAAATGCCAGTGGTCACACCGACGGCGGCCTCGATAGACACGGTGAAGGCGGTGCTGAACACGCTGCCGTTGCTCGGCACCATCTGCTCCAGGCCCAGGCGCTTGCAGTGCTCGTCGGTCAGGGTCAGGCAGATCAGGCCCCGGGCTTCACGGGCCATGAAACTGATCGCCTCGGGTGTGCAGCAATCGGCGGCCAGCAACAGGTCGCCTTCGTTTTCCCGGTCTTCATCGTCCACCAGCAGGACCATTTTGCCGAGGCGGTAATCTTCGATGATTTCTTCGATGCTGTTGAAGGCCATGCTGGAGTCTCGGTATTTGTTGGATTGGTAATGTGGTATACCATAATACAAAATAAACCGAGAGGTCACTATGAAGGCGTACTGGATTGCTCATGTGGATGTCACTGACCCTGATCAATACAGCCAATACACTCAGCGGGCGCCGCAGGCGTTTGCCTTGTATGGCGGTCGGATTCTGGCGCGGGGTGGGCGCAGCGAGGCGATGGAAGGTAGGTCTACGCCGCAGCGCAGTGTGGTGATCGAGTTTGATTCCTATGAGCAGGCGGTGGCTTGCTATCACTCGGCGTTGTATCAGGAGGCGAGGGGGCACCGTGAGGGTGTGGCGAAGGCAGAGGTGATTATTGTCGAGGGCATGGCGCCGCTCTAACCAACACCGCTTGACCCTGTAGGAGCGAGCCTGCTCGCGAAAAACGTCAGAGCAACGCGTTCGGTCAGTCAGCACGCGTCATCGTTGACGACCATCGCGAGCAGGCTCGCTCCTACAGGGGAGTGGGGGATTTTTCAGCGGATGAAATGGATTTTGCCGCTGTCGTCATTACCCATGTAAATGCCATACACCCCAGCCTGACGCTCTTCGATATAGCGCTCAAGGATCTGCCGGATCGCCGGGTAGTAAATACTGTCCCAGGGAATGTCCTCGGGCGCGAAGAATTGGTAGTCGAGGGTTTCCGGGCCGTACTGCCCGGTAATCTCCAGCGCGATGGCGCGGAAGATGATGTACACCTCGCTGATCTGCGGCACGCTGAAGATCGAATAGGGCGAGACGATTTCCGCACGCACGCCGCTTTCTTCCCAGACTTCCCGCAGCGCGGCCTGCTCGGTGGTCTCGCCACTTTCCATGAAGCCCGCCGGCAACGTCCAGGTGCCGGGGCGCGGTGGAATCGCGCGCTGGCACAACAGGTACTTGCCGTCCTGCTCGATGATGCAGCCGGCAATGATCTTCGGATTGACGTAATGGATGTAGCCGCAGCCGCGACACATCAGGCGCTCGTGCGTATCGCCCGGCGGCAGCTGTGACCTAAGGTCTGCGCTGCCGCACTTGGGGCAAAAGCTCGGGCTGAACATTTCAGCGACCTATGCGCGGTTCTTTCAGCGCGATGGGTAGGGTGATCTGCGGCGTGGCGCCGGTTTCTTCCTGTTTGCGCTTGAGGTAGTCCAGGGCCACGGCAGCGGCCGCTCGCACGTGGTCGACGCACGCCTGGTGGGCGGCCAGCGGGTCACCGCCCTTGATCGCCTCGACCATGCGCTCCATTTCCTGGTTACTGGCGCTGCGACGGTTTTCCTGGGACACCGAGGTCGCGCGCAGGTAGCTGATGCGTGCCTGCAATTGACGCAGTTGAGTGGCCGCGACATGGTTGCCCGAACCTTCAAGCAGCACATCGTAGAAACCCTGCACCGAGTCGATGACCTGTTGCAGTTCGCCGTCTTTGAGCGCCTTGCGGTTTTCTTCCAGGGCTTTTTCCAGGGCCTTGATGTCCTTGGCCTTCGCGCGCAGGGTGAACAGTTGCACGATCAGCCCTTCGAGTACGCAGCGCAGCTCGTAGATGTCGACGGCATCGGCCAGGGTAATGATCGCGACCCGCGGGCCCTTGGCGTCGGCGAATTCCACCAGACCTTCGGATTCCAGGTGACGCAAGGCTTCGCGCACGGAAGTACGGCTGACGCCCAGGCGATCGCACAGATCGCGTTCGACCAGTCGGTCTCCCGGCATGAGCTGGAAGTTCATGATGGCGCTTCGCAGTTTATCCAGCACGATTTCGCGCAGGGTGACCGGGTTGCGATTGACCTTGAAGCTGTCGTCGAGTGGCAGGCGTTTCATGGGGTCCGCTCTGATTGTGGCTGTCCATGCAAAAAGAGCACTTCGATTACGGGAATCCATGTGCTCTGTCATCAAACAGCCAAGGGTTAACTGGAGGCCTCGGCATCGGCTTCGGCGAAGGCTTCACGGGCGAGCCGGAAACTGTCTACGGCAGCGGGGACACCGCAATAAATGCCGACCTGAAGCAATATTTCGCGTATTTGCTCACGACTCAGGCCGTTACGCAAGGCGCCGCGCACATGCAGTTTGAGTTCGTGGGGCCGGTTGAGGGCCGAGATCATCGCCAGGTTGATCATGCTGCGCTCCTTGAGCGACAAACCCTCACGGCCCCAGACATGACCCCAACAATACTCGGTGACCATTTCCTGCAACGGTCGGGTGAAGTCGTCGGCGTTCTCGATGGAGCGATTGACGTAGGCCTCACCCAGCACCTGGGTGCGGATCTTCAGGCCTTTTTCGTATTTTTCGTTGTTCATTTGCGTAGCTCCCGTGGGCTCAGAGGCCGCCCATCAAGGTGTATTTGAGTTCCAGGTAATCCTCGATGCCGTACTTCGACCCTTCACGGCCCAGCCCCGAGGACTTGATGCCGCCAAACGGCGCGACTTCGGTGGAAATCAGCCCTTCGTTGATCCCGACCATGCCGTACTCCAGCGCCTCGCTCATGCGCCAGGCGCGGCCCAGGTCGCGGGTGTAGCAGTAGGCGGCCAGGCCGAATTCGGTGTCGTTGGCCATCTCGACGGCCTGGGCCTCGGTGTCGAAACGGAACACCGCTGCCAGTGGACCGAAAGTTTCTTCCTGGGCGACTTTCATTTGCGTGGTAACGCCCGCCAAAACGGTTGGCTGAAAGAAGCCGTTGCCCAATGCATGGCGTTCGCCGCCGCACAGCAATTGTGCGCCGTGGGCCAGCGCGTCCTGCACGTGGTCTTCGACCTTGGCCACGGCACGCTCATTGATCAGCGGCCCTTGGGTGACGCCATCCTCGAAACCGCTGCCGACCTTGAGTTGCGAAACCCGCTCGGCCAGGCGCGCGACAAAGGCGTCGTGGATGCCGTCCTGCACCAGGAAACGGTTGACGCAAACGCAGGTCTGCCCGGCGTTGCGGAATTTGGCGATCAACGCGCCGTCAACGGCACGCTCCAGGTCGGCATCGTCGAAGACAATGAACGGCGCGTTGCCGCCCAGTTCCAGCGAGACTTTTTTCAGCGTCGGCGCGCACTGGGCCATCAGCAATTTGCCGATGGCAGTGGAGCCGGTGAACGACAGTTTGCGCACCAGGCTGCTGCCGGTCAGCTCACCACCGATGGCCACGGCGTCGCCGGTGATCACATTGAAAATACCCGCTGGAATGCCGGCCTGTTCCGCCAGAGCCGCCATGGCCAGCGCCGAGAAGGGCGTTTCCGGGGCCGGTTTGACGATGCACGGGCAACCGGCGGCCAGTGCCGGGCCGGCCTTGCGCGTGATCATCGCCGCCGGGAAGTTCCACGGCGTAATGGCCGCGACCACGCCAATCGGCTCCTTGCTGACCACGATGCGCGCATCACCCTTGTGACTGGGAATGGTGTCGCCGTAGATGCGCTTGGCCTCTTCGGCGAACCACTCGATGAAGCTCGCGGCGTAGAGGATTTCGCCCTTGGCTTCAGCCAGTGGCTTGCCTTGTTCGAGGGTGAGGATTTCAGCCAGGGCGTCGGCGTTTTCCAGCATCAAGGCATGCCAGCGCTTGAGCGTGTTACTGCGCTCCTTGGCGGTCAGCGCGCGCCAGGCCGGCCAGGCTTTGTTGGCGGCATCGATGGCTAGACGAGCGTGTTCGGTACCGAGGTTCGGCACCTGGCCGATCAACTCGCCGGTGGCTGGATTGAAGATGTCCTGACAGGCGCCATCCGGCGCGTCCAGCCACTGGCCATCGATGTAGGCCTGCTGACGGAACAGTAACGAAGCTGCTGGGCTCATGCCGGCTCCTGAGAAAAGTGATGGACCCTGTGGGAGCGAGCTTGCTCGCGATAGCGGACTGACATTCAACATCTATGTCGACTGATACACCGTCATCGCGAGCAAGCTCGCTCCCACAGGGGATTGTGTAGATCCGTCAGGCCAGGGTGGGCAGCGGCCCCAGCTTGCCTTTGTGGTAGATCATCGGCGTCACCGGTTGCGCGGGCAGGATCAGGTTCTTCACCGCGCCGACGATGATCGCGTGATCGCCGCCGTCGTATTCGCGCCACAGTTCGCACTCGATGATCGCCGTCGCCTTGGCGAGGATCGGATTGCCCAGTTCGCTCAAGTGCCACTCGATGCCTTTGGCCTTGTCCTTGCCTTTACCGGCGAAGGCATAGGCTTCGGCGGTCTGGTCGGCGGACAGCAGATGAATCGCGAACTGCTTGCTGTCGCGCAGCACCGGGTAGGTGTCGGAGCCGTAGTTGGGGCAGAACAGCACCAGTGCCGGGTCGATCGACAGCGCACTGAAGGCGCTGGCGGTGATGCCGACGATGCCGCCGGCCGGGTCCAGGGTGGTGACCACCGTGACCCCGGACGGGAACGAGCTCATCACGTCTTTGTAAATGCCGGGTTCGATCATTTTCCAGGACTCCTAGCGCATCACGAAGGGATCAGGCATCGGTGCCTGGGACAGGTTGATCCACACCGTTTTCAGCTCGGTGTAGGCCAGCACCGAATCGATGCCGCTTTCGCGTCCATAGCCGCTGTTCTTGAAGCCGCCGATCGGCGCCATGGCCGAGACCGCGCGATAGGTGTTGACCCAGATGATCCCCGAACGCACGTCCCGGGCCAGTCGATGGGCACGACCCAGGTCACGGGTCCAGATGCCGGCGGCGAGGCCGAACTGCGAGTCGTTGGCAATCGCCAGGGCTTCGGCTTCGTCTTTGAAACGGATGACCGAAGCCACCGGACCAAAGACTTCTTCCTGCATGATCTTCATCGAGTTGCGGTCGCATTCGAACAGCGTCGGTTCGTAGAACCAGCCGTCGCCCAGATTCTCCGGACGCTTGCCGCCCAGGCGCAAGCGCGCACCTTCGGCAATCGCGTCGGCCACCAGGCCTTCGACCACGGCCAGTTGTTGGGCGGTGGCCATCGGGCCCATTTCGCTGCTGTCGTCCTGGGGGTTGCCAATGCGGATGCGCCGGGCGCGTTCCACCAGACGGCCGACGAATTCGTCGTAGATCTCGTCCTGCACCAGCAGGCGCGAACCGGAGACGCAGCTCTGCCCGGAGGCGGCGTAGATCCCGGCGATGGCGCCGTTGATCGCGCTGTCGAGGTCGGCGTCGGCGAAGATGATGTTCGGCGATTTGCCTCCCAGTTCCAGCGACAGCTTGGCGAAGTTCTCCGCGCTGCTGCGCACCACATGCCGCGCCGTGGCCGCGCCGCCGGTGAAGGCGATCTTGCGGATCAGCGGATGGCGGGTGAGGGCGGCGCCGGTGCTCGGGCCATATCCGGTGACAACGTTGACCACCCCCGGCGGAATCCCGGCTTCCAGGGCCAGGCGCGCCAGTTCAAGAATCGTTGCCGAAGCGTGTTCCGACGGCTTGATCACGATGGTGTTGCCCGCGGCGAGGGCCGGGGCGAGTTTGATCGCGGTCAGGTACAGCGGGCTGTTCCACGGAATGATCGCGGCGACCACGCCCATGGCTTCGTGCACGGTGTAGGCAAACAGGTCCGGCTTGTCCAGCGGCAGGGTGCCGCCTTCGAGCTTGTCCGCCAGGCCTGCGGTGTAGTGGAAGAACTCCGGCAGATAGCCGACCTGGCCACGGGTTTCGCGGATCAGCTTGCCGTTGTCGCGGCTTTCCAGCTGCGCCAGTTGTTCTTTGTTTTCGGCGATCAGGTCGCCCAGGCGCCGCAGCAATTTACCGCGAGCGGTGGCGGTCAAACCGCGCCAGGCCGGGCTGTCGAAAGCGGTTTGCGCGGCTTGTACGGCGCGTTCGACATCGGCTTCGTCGGCATCGGGCAATTCGGCCCAAGGCTCGGCCAGCGCCGGGTTGAGGCTTTCGAAGGTCTTGCCGGACAGGGCATCGACCCATTCACCGCCGATGCACATCTGGAAGCGTGCGAGTGTCATGCAACGATCCCCTTGATCTGGTTTTGTTTGGAGTGCGCGGCCTGCAGAAACTCCAGCAACAGCTGGTTGACCAGGCGCGGCGATTCTACGGGCATCATATGCCGTTGCTCGGCGAGGACGGCAACGGTCGCGCCGGGAATGCGTTCGGCCAGTTGCCGGGCCATTTCCGGGGTCGAGCCCGGGTCCAGTTCGCCGGTGGCGATCAGCGTCGGCACCTGGATGCTGGCCAGGTCGTCGGCGCGGTACATGTCCTGAGTGGCGAACAGCTCATAAGTGGTCAGGTAACCCTGGGGGTCATTGCCGGCCAGGGTCTGGCGAATCGCCGCGATCTGCGCCGGGTTGGCCGCCTGGTATTCACGGCTGAACCAGCGCGACAGCGCCGCTTCGGCATTGGCGTCCGGTCCGTGTTCGGCAGCCTGGCTGGTGCGGGCAATGACCCCGGCGCGCTGTTCGGCGCTGCGGTTGAACACGCTGTTGAGCACCACCAGGCCTTCCAGGCGTTGCGGGTAGTGCAGGGCAAACGCCCGCGCCACCAGCCCGCCCATGGAAAAACCGATCACCGTTGCCTTGGGCAATTGCAGGTGGTCGAGCAGCTCCAGCAACTGGTCGGCATAGCCGAGCAGCGGCGTGCCGCTTTCCGGGCGCGGGCTGGCGCCATGGCCGAGCATGTCGTAGGCGATGACGCGGTACTTCGTGGCCAGGCCAACGATCTGGCCGCCCCACATTTCTTTGTTCAGGCCCACGCCGTGGATCAAGACCACGGGCTGGCCTTGGCCGGTCGCCAGGTAACTGGTGCCAGCCGGGGTGAGTTCAGCGGTGAGCCGAATCATGGAGCGCTCCTGCAATGCCTTCTTGTTGTCGTTCTGCTGGCCGGTTACTGGGCTTTTTCGGCGGCCAGTTCTTCCAGGTCGATGTAACGGTTGCCGATGCGCGGGTGCAGGCGGCCGCCGTCGGCGCAACCCAGGACCACGACGATTTCGTCGGCACGCGGTGCGTCTTCGATCTGCATTTCCAGAGTGATGTAGTGCGAACGCAGGCCTTCGTCGTCCTTGTGCATCATCGGGATCTGAATCGAGGTGCCCGGGCCGCCGCGCTTGTTGGTGAAGCTCAGGTAGCTCTTGGCCTTGACCGCTTCGCGGTAATGGTTGCCGAAGCGCAAGGTGTGGATCACCGCCGAAGCGTGCTCGATTTCGCCATCGGCACCGACCACGGCAGCCTTGCCGTAAGCCTCGATTTTCTCGGCACCGCCGATGATGCCCACCAGGCGTTCGACCATCAGTGCGCCGAGGTCGGAGCAATTGGCGCGGATCTGTGGTTTGAGGTCTTCGACGAAACCGTTGCCCAGCCAGGGGTTCTTCATCACCACGGCCAGACCGACCATGGTCACGGGCTTATCGGTGGCTTTGCCGCCTTCGATAAAGGTTTCTTCGACATAGCTGACGATCTTGCGGATTTCGAAACTCATGAGCTGCTCCGTAGAGGTTTGGGTGTCTGTGCGTCTGATGGTATACCATAATATAGGAAGCACAAGACCCTGAAATGAGTTTCTGGTCGGATGGCGATGAAAAGGCGGCAGGGCGGGGGAAATGCGTCGTACGGGCCGCTCAAAAAAAACACAAAAAAAAACCCGGCTGTTCAGGCCGGGTCTTTCGTCGAGTCTTGCGGTACCGCCATGCATTCAGGCGTTGCGGCTTTCGATCAGGCGGTCGGAACCACCTTCGGCAACACGGTTGCCATTCAGATGATCGGAGCCGTCAGCAGCAACACGGTTGTCATTCAGGTGATCAGAACCATCAGCCGCTACACGATTCTCGATCAGACGATCGGAGCCACCCTCGGCCACACGGCTTTCAATCAGACGATCCGAACCGCCTTCGGCGACAACTGGCTGAGCAGAAGTAGCGGCAAAAGCGTTCACTGCAAAAACCGAGAAAGCGATGCTGAGGAAGGTTTGGCGTTTCATGATGGTGTGCTCCGGGTTGTTATGGGTGGGTACGGAGCAGATGTTACGCCGTGGATTTTTTAAGAGAACTTCATTGAATCAATGGTGACTATCGACGCAGTCAATGGATCGCAGATCCCTGTGGGAGGGTGGGGTGTTAGCGAGAAATAAGCCCATGATCGATGGCGTATTTGACCAGCGCCGCCGGCTTGTCGATGTTGAGCTTGCGCCGAATGCTCAAGCGGTGTGTCTCCACCGTGCGCACGCTGATGTCCAGTTCCCGGGCCATTTCCTTGTTGTTCAACCCTTGCGCCATCTTCGACAGCACCTGGCTTTCCCTCGGGGTCAGTTCGTTGTCGGTGTTCCTGTCGGCGATCAGCCGCTGGGCGATTTCGGCGCTGTAGAAGGTTCCGCCGCTGCTGATGGCTTCGATGGCGGCGATGATTTCCCGTGACGGGGCGTTTTTCAGCACGTAGCCGCTGGCGCCGGAGCGCACCGATTCACTGACGTACTCGTAATTGTCGTACATGCTCAGCACCAGCACCTTGAGCGACGGGTATTGGCTGCGTAGCACGCGGGTCAGTTCCAGGCCGTTCATGTCCGGCAGGCTGATGTCGACCAGCAGCAGGTCCGGCTGGCAACGTCCGACCATCTCGATGGCTTCGGCGCCGTTTTCCGCTTCGCCGACCATTTCCAGGGGCGACATCACGGCCAGCAGCGCCTTGATGCCGTCGCGGACCAGGGAGTGATCGTCGACCAGGGCGACGCGGATCGGGGAGGGCAGGTTCATCGCAGCTGTTCACTCTTGTAGTTTTTGGGGCCGGGTCAGCGCTTTGCGCCAGGTTTCATCGGCAGCAGCACGTCCAGCTCGCTTCTGCCCGGCATCGAGATCAAATCGAAGCGTCCGCCAAAATGTTCGACGCGTTCGCGGATGTTACGCAAACCAATGCCGGCCTGACGACGTTCGACCTGGGCGACGTTGAAACCGATGCCGTCATCGACCACGGTCAGCCGCACCGATTGTTCGCAGCCGCGCAGGGTAATGGATACGTTCTTCGCCTGCGCATGGCGTTCAATATTGGTCAGGCCTTCCTGGACGATGCGGAACAGTGCAACAGCCGCGCCGTCGACCAGTTGGCAGTCGAATTCATTTTCGTCATAGGTCACGCTCAGCCCGCTGCGCTGCTCGAATTCGGCGGCCAATTGGCCGATGGCCGCCGGCAGGCCGAGGGTGTCGAGCAAGGATGAGCGCAGGTCATGGGAGAGACTGCGGACTTCGCCGATGGCATCGCCCAGGCGCTCGGTGGCGTCCCTTAACGTGTTCAGGCCCTTGTCGTGGGCTTGTCCGCGTTCCAGCAGATGGCTGGCCAGTTCGAACTGAAACTTGATTGAAACCAGCACCTGGCTGATACCGTCGTGCAGTTCACGGGACACCCGGGATCGTTCCTCCTCCTGCAGGCTGACAATGCGCTGGGTCAGGCGCTGCAGTTTCTTGTCCGCCAGCCGGTGTTCGCTGACGTTGAGGGTCATGCCGGTGGCGAACACGAACAGCACCGCGACCAGGGCGACCACGGCGATGGCCATCATGGTCTTGCGGATGCCCATGGCCACTTCGGCACGGGCTTGCTGGGTGGCGCGCTCGACGTCTTCGAGGTAGATGCCGGTGCCGAGCATCCAGCCCCAGCGATCGAGCATCACCACATAGGCGAGCTTGTCGGTCACCTGGCCGGAGGAGGGTTTGTTCCAGGCGTAGCGTTGAAAACCTTCGCCCGATTGTGCGCTTTTGAGCAGCGCCTGGATCACCGGCAGGCCGTGGGGGTCTTTCATGTCCCACAGGTATTGGCCCACCAGTTCCGACTGGCGTGCGTGCATCAGGCTGCGGCCTTCATGGTCGTAGACGAAGAAGTAGCCGTTGATGCCGAAGCTGAGCTTGCGCAGTTCTTCCAGCACTTGTTGCTGGGCGTGGGCATCGCCGTGGCCGTCGTCGTACAGCGGCTCGATCAGGCTTTTCGCCATTTCCACGTAGTTTTTCAGCTCCGCGCGCTTGCTCGCCAGAATGCTGTCTTCGATCAGTTGCGCCTGTTGATCGCCCAGTTGGCGGTTGAGGGAAATCACCAGCGCACAGATGACGGCAATGGCCAGCACCAGCGGCAGAATCCCGAGGGCGACGATCTTGTGTTTGAGCTGCATGTTGACTCCTGCCCGCGCGAAGGCTCGGGATCATATGCCAAAGATACCCTGGGCCTGTAGCGTTGCTGGACGGAATGACTGACGGCCGGGACACCATTCAATTGAAATGCAGAACCTGTGGGAGCGAGCTTGCTCGCGATGAGGGCGGCACATTCAGGAGTGATGTGACAGACAGTCCGCTATCGCGAGCAAGCTCGCTCCCACAGTTGATATGTGTCGGATGTGAAGTCTGTGTACACCCTCGCTCCCACATCTATGGTTACCCCCTTTTCTGCAATACTGTTGTTGATGTCGTGTTTGGCTTGCTTTCATCTATCCGGCGTCTGAGTTGGGGTTGTGGCCCCCGCGCCTCGATGAGAATCGATGCCCAACGACCCTAATTAGGGGAACGGCCTTGCAGCCGTGTGAGAGCCCAGGGTTGTCGTCAGGCCGGTTGGCCGTTCATGTCATCAGTTATCCAGCATCGCAAAAC
>NZ_JBFULI010000081.1:0-19134 GCF_056400405.1 Pseudomonas sp. P5_B3
ACCTGGTTTTGCGATGCTGGATAACTCTGGATAACTGATGACATGAACGGCCAACCGGCCTGACGACAACCCTGGGCTCTCACACGGCTGCAAGGCCGTTCCCCTAATTAGGGTCGTTGGGCATCGATTCTCATCGAGGCGCGGGGGCCACAACCCCAACTCAGACGCCGGATAGATGAAAGCAAGCCAAACACGACATCAACAACAGTATTGCAGAAAAGGGGGTAACCATAGATGTGGGAGCGAGCTTGCTCGCGATGGCGGCATTACATTCGGCACTGGTGTTGACTGATCCACCGCTATCGCGAGCAGGCTCGCTCCTACAGTTGGGCTGGGTACATTCGAAAGAAATTGGTCGACTGGCAGGCCCCCATCGCGAGCAAGCTCGCTCCCACAGGGATTGGGGACATCTGCAAAAATCAGGTCGGCTGGCAGGCCGCCTTCGCGAGCAGGCTCGCCCCCACAGTTGATCCGGGTATGTCTGCAAGAAATTGGTCGGCTGGCAGGCCGCCATCGCGAGCAGGCTAGCTCCCACAGAAGAGCAAAGGCAGAGCAGCCCACGCCACCACGTCGCTCTTCACCACTCATCAGGCCGAGCGTTAGCTCGCCTGCAGCTCTTGATCTTGATCCACCCGCCCCCTCGGCAGGCTGAGTGGAGGTGTTCATTCGGGGGGCAGGCGCGCAGCGCCGTTCGGCGAAGCCGAACACATCGAGAGGAGGTCGAAGCGAAGCCGACCGGAGGCGATGCCCCCGGATGAATACCGGAGCGAAGGAACCCCGAGCCTCAGCGAGGGGCCGTACGTTCGGGGCGAGCGTTTTTTTGGTTACTTTTTTTAGGCGCTTGTAAAAAAAGTGACTCGCCGTCAGGGCGAAACCGCCAGCCGCCGTTACCGAAAAAACGGATATGTACTCAATCAAAAAAGCAGCCTGGTCGGCCCATAGGCCGCCAAGGTCTACAGCTACGGAATATCCAAAGTCACCGACATGAACTGACCAATCCGCGACCGCAACCACCGCTCCGCCGGATCATTGTCATGCACCCCGCTCCAGGCCATGGACAACTGCGCCGCCTCAATCTCGAACGGCGGATCCTCGGCCCGCAACCCACATCCCTCCACCAACGCACACGCCGCATAATCCGGCACGGTGGCAATCATCTCGGTACCGGCGAGCAACGCCCGCAATCCACTGAACTGCGGCACCCCCAGCACCACTCGACGACTACGCCCGACCTTCGCCAGATCCAGATCGATATTGCCGCTCAAGTCCCCCGAGAACGACACCATCGCATGGGGCCGCTCGCAGTACTCGTCCAGGGTCAGCGTCCCCGGCCGGGCGTCGCCGCGCAGCACTTTGCAGGGAATATCGCGCAGCTTCTTGCGCTTGGCATTGGCCGGAAGATCCGTGGTGTAACTCACACCCACCGAGATTTCCCCCGACGCCAGCAGCGTCGGCATCAACAGGTAATTGGCCCGCCGCACGACCACGACGATGCCCGGCGCTTCCTCTTGCAACTGACGCAGCAACGGTGGAAACAAACCAAACTCGGCATCGTCCGACAGACCGATGCGGAACACATCGCAACTGGTCGCCGGATCGAATTCCTTGGCCCGGCTGACCGCGCCGGAAATGGTGTCCATCGCCGGCTGCAATTCCTTGAGAATCGCCAACGCCCGCGCCGTCGGTTCCATGCCGCGACCGTTGCGCAACAGCAACGGGTCGTCGAACAGATCGCGCAAACGCCCCAACGCGGCGCTCACCGCAGGCTGACCCATGAACAGTTTTTCGGCGACGCGGGTCAGGTTCTTTTCGAACATCAGGGCTTCGAAAATCACCAGCAGGTTCATGTCGACGCGACGCAGATCGTTACGGTTCATAGGCTCGGGTTCCTTGTGTGGTCGGCCAGGCGCGAGAACTGCCGACTTTACTCGATCAACGGCACGTTCGCCGCTCGTTTGTACGGTCCGTACTCCACCGGCACCCACTGGAAATGCTTGCCTTCGGCGGTGATATGACCGATGCCGGGAAATGGCAGGTGCGCCGCAGTCACCCAGGTCTTGCTGGCGGCAGCGGCACTGAACACCTGGTTGCGGCTTTTGATCGCATGCTGGCTGTCGACGTCGAAACCGATCGATACCTCAGGGTGCAGGAACTGCACGGCGAGGTTGTGCACCAGGTCGCCCATGAACAGGATGCTTTGCCCTTGGGAGGTGAAACGGTACGTGGTGCTGCCCGGCGTGTGCCCGGCTTCCAGTTGCGCCTCGACCACGCCCGGCAGCGGTGACTGGCCGGGGGTGAAGGTCTTGAATCGGCCGGCGGCCACGTAAGGCGCGGTGGAATCCTGGGCGATTTTGAAGTAGCCCTTGGCCGCTTCCGGTGCCTTGGCCAACGCCTGCGGGTCGAGCCAGTAGTCGGCTTCGGCCTTGGCCGCGTACACCGTGGCGTTGGCGAACACCGGTTGCTGTTGGCCGTCCACCAGGCCACAGACGTGATCCAGGTGCAGGTGGGTGATCAGGATGGCGTCCACCTGCTCCGGTTTGTAGCCGGCCGCTTGCAGGTTGGCCGGGAGCTGGCCGGCGGTAGGACCGATGCACTGCCCTGCCCCGGTATCAATCAGGACAAGCTGTTTACCAGTGTTGACCAGAAAGGCGTTGAAGGCGGTCTGCACACCCGGGGTTTCAATCGAACGACGGGCCAACAGCGCGCGGATCTGGCTCTGGCTCATGCCTTGCAACAGCTTCGGCGACAGGTCGTTATAACCGTCGAACAGCGCCGTCACTTCGTAATCCCCCAGTGCCAGCCGAAAGTAACCGGGTACTTGCGTGCCCACCTGCGCAGGCGCCTGGGCCAGCGCGTTGGCGGATATCAGAACCAGGCCGATGGCGCCCAGCGTTCCCTGCCATGTCCGTTTCATCTGTTCACCTTTTCAAACCAATCGACGGTCCGTTGTGGCCCGCTCCATATTGCGCATCTTGTGCCCATCGACGTCGCCCGCACTTGCAACGATGTGCTGTGTTCACAGCCTCGGACATGGAATTAACAACGTTTAACTCGTCAGCCACAGCGGGCGCCTCCAACAATGAAGCCCTCAGCGCAGAACTGTTTTTTCCAGAGTAACGGTGCTGATCGCTCGAACCGGGCGCCAGCGCTTTTCCTCCCCCGACCGGACAATGGCCATGGCTTTCCCACAGCACATCACCGCCCGCGCACCTGCCAGCGAACCTCGCAAGCCCCACCCCGGCGGCCTCAGCCCGCAACGCGAAAAACTGGTTAAGCAACTGATCCTCGAACGTCTGGGCGACAGCCTGGAAGTCACTGAACTGGCACAGGCCTGCGCCCTCTCGCGCAGTCACTTCTCCCGCGCGTTCAAGTGCAGCACCGGCCTCTCGCCCCAGGACTGGATCCGTCAGCAGCGCATTGTCCTGGCCAAGCAATTGATCCAGTACACCGACATGAGCCTTACGCAGATCAGCCTTGAATGCGGCTTCTGCGATCAGGCGCACTTCTGCCACATCTTCACCCGCAGCGAAGGCATCAATCCGTTTGCCTGGCGCTGTCAGGTGGTGCATGGCCTTAAAAGCAAAAGATCGCAGCCTTCGGCAGCTCCTACGGGCATGCACGCGACCCTGTAGGAGCTGGCGAAGCCTGCGATCTTTTGATCCGGCTTTTTTAACCTTTCAAGAACGCCAACAGGTCAGCGTTCAGCTGATCCTTATGGGTGTCCGTCAAACCATGAGGGGCGCCCGGGTAAATCTTCAGGGTCGAGCCCTTCACCAGCCTGGCGGAGGAGACGCCCGCCGCTTCGTAGGGCACCACCTGATCCGCGTCGCCATGCACCACCAGGGTCGGCACGTCGAACTTCTTCAGGTCTTCGGTGAAGTCGGTTTCCGAGAACGCCTTGATGCAGTCATAGGCGTTCTTGTGGCCGGCCATCATGCCCTGCATCCAGAACCAGTCGATCATGCCCTGGGACGGTTTCGCGCCGGGCTTGTTGAAGCCGAAGAACGGGCCGCTGGCGAGGTCGATGTACAGCTGCGAACGGTCGGCCAGCGAGGCCTGGCGGATGCCGTCGAACACTTCCAGCGGCAGGCCGCCGGGGTTGGCTTCGGTTTTGAGCATCTGTGGTGGCACGGCGGATATCAGCCCCGCCTTGGCCACGCGGCCGGTGCCGTGGCGACCGATGTAACGCGCCACCTCGCCACCGCCGGTGGAGAAGCCGAACAGCACGGCGTTTTGCAGATCGAGCAGCTCGATCAACTGCGCCAGATCGTCGGCGTAATGGTCCATGTCATTGCCCGACCACGGCTGGCTGGAACGCCCATGACCGCGACGGTCGTGGGCGATGACCCTGTAGCCCTTGGAGGCCAGGAAGATCATCTGCGACTCCCAGCTGTCGGCGTTCAGCGGCCAGCCGTGGCTGAAGACAATCGGCTGACCGGTGCCCCAGTCCTTGTAGTAAATCTCGACGCCGTCGCGGGTAGTGAAGGTGCTCATGGGTGATGCCTCCTTAACGAGGGTTGGGGTGTGAATCAAACCGGTAGCGGGTTCATGCGATCCGCCAGGCGCGCCACACGTTCGCCCAGGTGCGCGGCGGTGCAGCGATCCTCGGGCGGGGGGGCATCGTCGGGGGATTGTTCGACATTCGACTGGGCCATGGCGCCCAGTGAGCTGCCCAGGCGATTGAGTTGGCCGTTGAACGCGCCGCTGCTGGAACGCGCCGGCAGCAGGTCGAGGCCGACCCAGATCATCGAGTGCTGGGCGGCGAACACGGCCATCTGCAGCAAGGTGTTGAGTTTGTCGCCGCACAGGCAGCCGGAATTGGTGAAGCCCGCCGCGAGTTTGTCGCGCCAGGGCTGGGCCAGGTAGAACGCTGCCGTGGCCTCCATGAAGCCCTTGAAGGCCGCCGAGGCGCTGCCCATGTAGGTCGGCGCGCCAAAGATGATGGCGTCGGCGTTGTGCAGCCGCTCCCAGTGTTCGTCCACTTCCTCGACCGGAATCAACTGGCAGGTGCTGCCCAGGTGCCGTTCCACGCCCGCGGCCACGGCTTCGGCCATGACCCGGGTGTGCCCGTAGCCACTGTGATAGACCACTACCACGTTGCTCATTGCTCTGTCCTTACGATGGATAGAATCCCTTTGTAGGAGCGAGTTTTGGACGCAAACCGGACACGCGACGAGTTAAACGTTGTTAAATTTCCATGGCGCGCAAAAAGCCTCGGCAACTGCTGTCCGTCTGTCGCGCCCAATGATCGCGGGACCGACAGCCATTGGCCGATGCGTTAGAGTCAATGCCTGCCCCCATCAGTCACCCGGGCGGCGCATTGCGCTGGGTAAAAAACCTGAGGAATATGCTCCAAAACCGCGAACCAGACGGATGCAACAGGAGCGACTCGTTGACCCTTTCCCCCGAACAGGCTGTTCATTTCGGCCCCTACCGGGTCTACCCCGGACAACGCCTGGTGATGGAGGCCGACCAGCCCTTGCGCCTGGGCCGGCGCGCCATGGACATCCTGTTGATCCTGCTGGAACAGGCCGGCAACGTGGTCAGCAAGCAACAATTGATCGCCCGGGTCTGGCCCAGCAGCGTGGTCGAAGACATCAACCTGCGGGTGCACATGGCCGCGTTGCGCAAGGCGCTCGGCGACGGTCAGGCTGGTCAGCGCTACATCGTCACCGTGGCCCAGCGCGGGTACAGCTTCGTCGCACCGCATTCACTGGAACAGGCCGGGCAAGCGCCGGAGCCCGCACGTACCGCATCGAGCCGGCATAACCTGCCGGTGCGCCGCACACGCATGATCGGCCGGCAGACGCTGGTCGACAACCTGATGGAGCAACTGCCCCAGCAGCGTTTCATCACCCTCGTCGGCCCCGGCGGCATCGGCAAGACCACCGTGGCCTTGCGGGTCGCCGAACAAATGATCGGTCGCTACCGCGACGGCATTCACCTGCTGGACCTGGCCCCGATCAACTGCCCGCTGATGATCAACAGTCACCTGGCGACGCTACTCGAACTGGCCCTGCACGACGACGCCCCCCTGAACGGGCTTGCAGACGCTCTGCGCGATCGCCACATGCTGCTGATCATCGACAACTGCGAACACTTGGTCGACGCCATTGCCCAGCTCAGCGAAGACATTCTGCGCAGTGCGCCGCACGTGCACATCCTCGCCACCAGCCGCGAGAGCCTGCGGGCCGAAGGGGAATTCGTCCAGCGCCTGGAGTCACTCGACTGCCCGCCACCCATCGCTGTCCTCGACCGCGCCCAGGCCATGACCTTTTCCGCCCTGCAACTGTTTGTCGAGCGGGCCATGGCCAGTCACGACAGCTTTGAACTGACTGATGATGAACTGCCGCTGCTGATAGACATTTGCCATCGACTGGACGGCATACCACTGGCCATCGAACTGGCAGCAGCGCAAGTGGGCAACTTCGGATTGCACGGCTTGCTGGCGCAGTTGCAAAGCAGCTTCCGGTTGCTGAACCAGTCCTGCCAGACGCCCCTGGCACGCCATCAGACCCTGCGTGCAACATTGGACTGGAGCTTCGAACTGCTCACTGCCTGCGAAAAGACCTGCCTGCGCCGACTGAGTGTGTTTTGTGCTGGCTTCACCCTGGAGTCGGCAGCGGCGGTGATCGTCGGCGAACGCATAGAACCGCGCGAGGTGTTCGGTTCAATCACGCAACTGGTCGCCAAGTCGTTACTGAACGTGGAAGTGGGCGACGAAGACGTGTACTACCGTCTGCTCGACACCACCCGCGGCTACGCCCTGGAAAAACTTGCGCAAACCGCCGACCTGCCCGGCACGCGGGAACGCCATGCCGAGCGCTGCCTCGTGCTGATGCAACAGGCGCAGGACGACTGGGAGAAAACGTCGACCGACCTGTGGATCGAGCGCCATGGCCGGGCTCTGGAGGACATCCGTGCAACCCTCGATTGGGGTTTGCACGCTCAAGGGCCGCAGGCACTGGCGATACGCCTGGCCGCGAAGTCCACTCCCCTGTGGCAGGAGTTGTCACTGCTCAAGGAACACGGCGGTTATGTGCGCAAGGCCCTGGCCTTGCTCGAGCAGTCACCCGAGCCTTGCCCGCGCCTGAAGATGGCCCTCATGCTGGCTCTGGGCAGCGCCTGTTATCACACGCAGGGGGGCACCGACGAAACCGTCGGCGCCTTCGTCAGCGCCTACAGCCTGGCCCGACAGTGCAACGATGTGACTGGCCAGTTACGGGCGATTTCCGGTCACCTGGCGGCCAATCTCTGTTGCGGTCATTACCGGATGGCCCAGGAGCAAAGCCGGCAATTCGATCAACTGGGGCTGCAGGACGACGCCCTGATGTCCCTGAGCATGCATCGATTGCGGGTACTGGCCCTGCACTTCTGCGGCGACCAGCATCAGGCTCGGGAGCATGCCGAACAGGTGCTGCAACACATGGCCCACAACGGTCATCTCAACCGTTTCACCCATGGTTTCGGCGTGCAATACGACCAGAGTGTCGCGGCGCTAACCATCCACGCGCGCATCCTCTGGCTGCAAGGCCAACCGGAACAAGCCTGGCGCACAGCCCGGCAGGCACTGGACATCGCATTGCAGATCAACCACGGCACATCGATTTGCTACACCCTGGCGCTCTCCGGCTGCCTGATCGCTTACTACAACGGCGACACCTGCAGCGCCCGCGAACTCCTGCGCCTGCTGTTGGAACAGGCGCAGAAACACTCGGTCCTGCTGTTCTACAACTGGGYGCAACACTACGCGCAGGTGATCGGTGGCACCGATGTTCGGCCAACCGGCCACCAAAGTGTCGGTTTGATCAAAGACATCATGGTCACGCTGGATTCGACCTGCGTCGACGATGATTTGCTCGAACGCGCACAAAACGGTGTGTCGGGCTGGAGCACCGCAGAGATTCTGCGGGCCAGGGCCAAGACGTTGCTGGCAACGGATTGCCCGGTCAACGCCGCGACGGCCGAAACCGTGCTGCTCAAGGCACTCAACGTGGCCAGAACTCAGGGTGCACTGGCCTGGGAGCTGCGCAGCGCCACCTCGCTGGCGCAACTGTGGCAGCGTCAAGGCCACCGCCAAAGGGCGTATGACCTGCTGGCACCGATCTACGAGCGCTTCACCGAAGGTTTTGCCACGCCTGACCTGATGACGGTTCGCCGGCTACTCGACGAGTTGCAATGCCACCTGCCCGTCTGAAGGCCAGCGCGCTTGACTGATGTAGCCGGCATAACGCATTTCAAGGGCGCGCAAATCGCCACTGAGTTCGAGTTTTTCCAGTGCGTAGGTGCGGGTGGTATTGAGGAAGCGGTAACGGGTCACACCACCGCCCTGCTCCTGGGACAGCAGTGACTTGAGAGCGAGGTTCTCCATCACCTCGATCAGCTCGGCGGCGGGCAACCCGTCGCAGCTGATCACGCCAATCGCTGCGGCCTGGGTAAACGCCATTTTGAACACCGCCAGACGCTGCAACACGGTTTGCTCCACGGCAGTCAACCGTTCGTAGCTCCAATCCAGAGCGGCTTTGAGGGTCTGATGTCGGGGAACGGCTGTGCGGCGGCCCTGAGTCAGCAGCTGAAAACAGTTGTCGAGTTGCGCTTGCAACCCCACCAGCGCCAACGCATCGATTTGCGCCGCGGCCAGTTCAATCGCCAGCGGCAGGCCATCGAGGCGTCGGCAGATATCCCGTACGGTCCTGAGGTCTTGTTCGCGCAGGGTGAACCCGTGCAATCGAGCCCGGGCACGGCTGACGAACAACTGCACCGCCGAATAGCCCATGACCTCGGCGACGCTGCGCAGCCCTGACACCGGCGGCACCGCCAGCGGTGGCAGACGCAATACGGTTTCGCCAGACGCCTTGAGTGGCTCGCGGCTGGTGGCGAGGATCGACAGCCGGGGCATCGAGTGCAGCAGTGTCTCGATCAACGTTTGGCAGCGTTCGAGCAGGTGTTCGCAGTTGTCGAGCACCAACAAGGCATGCCGCTGCGCCAGCGTCTCCAGCGTGGTGCCGACCTTAAGTTCAAGGGTTCGAGTGAGGTAATCAGTCACTTGCGCCGGGTCGTCGATCGCCGCCAGGTCCACCAGCCACACGCCATGCCGATAGTGCTGCAACAACAGTTCGGCCACGCGCAACGCCACGGTGGTCTTGCCGATCCCGCAAGGCCCGACCAGGGTCATGAATCGGCGCACCGGCAACTGCCGCACCAGGCTGCCGACAACCGCATCGCGCCCGGTAATCGGCGTGAGCCGCGCCGGCAGGTTGTGCAGGAGCTTTTGTACGGTCCCGCTCGGGAACGCTACAGGCTCTGGCGAAAGCTGCACCGGGGCGACAAAACTGTAGCCGCGCTGGGGAATGTTGACGATGTAGCACTGGCCGTTCTGCCCATCGCCCAGGGCACGACGCAGGGCGGCAATGTGTACCCGCAGGTTGATCTCTTCGACCACGGAGCGCGGCCAGACCTGCGCAATCAACTCTTCCTTGYTGACCACTGAACCTGCGTGCTCGACCAGCACCTGCAACACGTCAAGGGCGCGGCCACCCAGGCGCAGCGGTCGATCGCCCTCCAGCACCAGTCGCTGACTGAGGTGGAAAGCATAGGGCCCGAATTGCAGCACCGCTTCGCTGTTTATATCTCTGAGGCTGTTCATGGGCAGTCACCCGCTGGAAACCTGGCTTCCAGCCCAGGCTCCGCACCGTCCTTGCAATGAGTTCAGCGGTATCTTGGCAGGCCTCGGTGACGGTACAACTGCCGCGGAGGGAGCGTCACGGCCATTGCGGTGCGCACGACGGACATACGCGCTAGCTGAACTGCTCGCGGTATTGGGCCGGGGTCAGGCCGAGCTTTTCACTGAACAGAAAACGCATGTGCCGCACACTGCCGAAGCCACTTTTGAACGCCACGGTCTTGAGCGGCAACTCGGTGGTTTCCAGCAGGTTCCTGGCGCAATCGATGCGCGCGCTTTGCAGAAACTCCATCGGCGTCATGTTCACTTCCCGGGCGAACACCCTGGCGAAGTGACGCGGGCTCATGTTGGCCAGACCCGCCATGCGCTCGATGCTATAGGTTTCATCGAGATGTTCAAGCACATGGTTCTGCACCCGGGTAATCGCCGTTTCATGAGGCGCCACCGCCGCCATCAACGGGCTGAACTGCGCCTGTCCGCCCTGGCGCTTCATCACCACCAGCAACACCTTGGCCACGTCCTGGGCGACTTTTTTGCCATGGTCCCGGGCCACCACCGCCAAGGCCAGGTCGATCCCGGCGGTGACACCACCGGAAGTGATCAGGTTGCGGTCCTGGACGAAGATCTGATCGGTCTCGACGGTCGCCTTCGGAAAGCCCTTGATCAGCCGCTCGGTGTAGTGCCAGTGGGTGGTAACGCGATAGCCGTCGAGCAAACCCGCATGCCCCAGCACGAACGCCCCGGTGCAGATGGAACCATAACCAGCGGACCGGCTGACGTTGTGCCTGAGCCAGTCGAGCAACGGCGGATGCCTTTCGTTGTAGGCACCGGGACCACCGGGCACCAGCAGCAAATCAAAACCCTCGCAGGCCTGATCGATGTGCCGGTCGGCATGCACGCTCACCCCGTTGGACGCCCGCAGCGCGCCGTGCTCGGTGCCGATGGTCGACAACACATAGTGATCGTCGGGTTTCAGATAACGATTGGCGATGGAAAACACTTCCATGGGCCCGGCCATGTCGAGCAGGAGAAAGTCGGGAAACAGCACCATTGCCACGGTTTTCATGGATTGGAATTCACTGGGATCATAGAAGGTCGGTCGCCGAGCGCCAGCCCCTTGTAGGAGCGAGCCTGCTCGCGAAAGCGGTGTATCAGCCAAAGTTGATAGCGACTGACACTACGCCTTCGCGAGCAGGCTCGCTCCCACAGAGTTTGCGCCCGGTATCAGGGATGTGTGCATTATGACCAAACACAGGTCAAACGTCGGAAAAGAATAGCTTATTCGCGCCCGAATACTGTCAACCTTAAAGAGACAGTATTACAATTTTCATCTACTTATTGCATCCTTAGATAAACATTAACCTTCTCCTCACTCGGACGAATTCACGTCTTGAAAGGAGATTTGATCATGCTGACTCTTCGCAAAGCCTCGGATCGTGGCCTGGCCAATCACGGCTGGTTGAAGTCGTTCCATACCTTTTCCTTCGCCAGTTATCGCAACCCGAAAGAGCAGGGTTTTTCCGACCTGTTGGTGATCAACGACGACCGCGTCGCCGCCGGTAAAGGCTTCGGCCAGCACCCGCACCGCGACATGGAGATTTTCTCCTATGTGCTTGAAGGTGCCCTGGAACACAAGGACACACTGGGCACCGGTTCGGTGATCCGCCCCGGCGACGTGCAACTGATGAGCGCAGGCAGCGGCGTGGCCCACAGTGAGTTCAACCACTCCAGCACCCGGCCGGTGCACTTTCTGCAGATCTGGATCGTGCCCGACGTCAGTGGCGCCAAACCGCGTTATCAGCAAGAGCACTTCAGCACCCAGAAAAAACGCGGGCGCCTGCAACTGATCATCTCGCCGGACGGTGCCAAGGGTTCGTTGAAGGTGCGTCAGGATGCACGGGTGTATGCCGGCCTGATCGACGGCAAGGAAAGCGCCACCCTGGAACTCGCCGCCAACCGCTACGCCTATGTGCACGTGGCCCGGGGCAGCGTCGAACTCAACGGTGTGTTGTTGCAGGAAGGTGACGGTGTGCGGGTTCGTGATGAACAGGCGCTGACCTTGAGCAACGGCGTGGATGCCGAAGTGCTGGTGTTCGACCTGCGCCCACAGGAACTGCCGGAAATGCCATGACAGATCCCTGTGGTAGATCCCTGTGGGAGCGAGCTTGCTCGCGATGCGTTGTGTCATTCAACAGTGATGTCGTCTGACACTCCGCCATCGCGAGCAAGCTCGCTCCCACAGGATTTTTTGCCACCTGAAATTACTCGCCAGTCCCGGCAAACCCCGCGACAATCTCATCAATGACCGCCCGGACCCTGGCCGTATGCCGCAGGTCCGCGTGGGTCACCAGCCAGATGTCATAGGGTAACGGCCGCGAGCGCTCCGGCCACAACCTGACCAGCCCCTCTTTCTCCCCGATGTACACCGGAATTTCCCCGACCCCTATCCCCGCAGCAATCGAACGGCGCACCAGCAGGCTGGAACTGAGGCTGGCGACAATCCGCCCGCGCGCCACCGGTTCCGAGACCAGCGTCAGGTCCTTGTTGCCCTGCAAGTACGGTTGATACACCACCAGGTCATGCCCGGCGAACGCCGACCCGGGCTCCGGCACGCCGTGGGCATCGACATAGGCTTGCGAGGCAAACAGACCCACCGGCCAGCGGGCGATGCGCCGGGCGATCAGGTCCGGGTTCTCCGGTCGGGTGTTGCGTACGGCGATGTCCGCCTCGCGTTTTGCCAGGCTGAGAATCTGCGTGGTGGCGTCCAGCTGCACCCGTACATCCGGGTGTTGTCGATGCAGGCGGGCAATCGCCGGGATCAGGAAATCGATCGCCAGAGAGTCGGTGGTGCTGACCCGCACCGTGCCGGTCAGGCGATCGTCCAGGCCCTGGATCTGGCGCTCCAGCTCCAGCGCCGAATGCTCCATTTTCTCCACCGCCTTGAGCGCCGCTTCACCGACAGCCGTCAGCGCATAACCGTCGGAGGTACGCAGGAACAAGGTCGCACTCAATGACTTTTCCAGCGCCGTGATGCGCCGACCRACCGTGGCCTGGTCGACCCCCAACACCCGCGCCGCACCACGCAACGTCGATTCACGGCAAACCGCGAGAAATACCCGGGCGTCATCCCAATTCATAGCGCTCTCCTGATGATGCATTTACGCATCAGCATAGCGCGTAATCGCTGCGTTAATGCTTCAAATAATCTCGATATGCTGAAGGCCTGAGTTCCCCACAGGACTATGCACATGCACAGCTCATCTGCTCCCCTTACTCCTGCACCCCTTATTCCTGCAGCCCGCGCGATCTGGCTGCCGATCTTCGCCGGCCTCTGCGCCAGCCTGGTCAGCATCGGCCTGGCGCGTTTCGCCTATACGCCGCTGATTCCCTCGCTGATCCAGGCCCACTGGTTTTCCGCCAGCGACGTGGTGTACCTCGGCGCCGCCAATCTGGTGGGTTACCTGATCGGCGCACTGATTGGCCATCCACTGGCACGCCGGACCTCAAACAAAACCGCCCTGCGCCTGATGATGCTGGCAGTGACGCTGGCGTTTTTCGCCTGTGGTTTTCCGTTGTCGATGAGCTGGTTCTTCGGCTGGCGCCTGCTGTCGGGGATCGCCGGTGGCGCGATCATGGTGTTGGTGGCGGGAACCGTATTGCCTCACGTACCGGCGACCCGCAGGGGCCTGGCCAGCGGTGCGATATTCCTTGGCATCGGCTTGGGCATTGCCGGCTCGGGGACGATCGTGCCGCCGCTGTTGAGCCTCGGCTTGCAGCAAACCTGGTTCGGCCTTGGCTTGTTGGCCCTGGTTCTCACTGCCGCCAGTTGGTTTGGCTGGCCAACCGCTGCGCACCCGGTCGCCGCTGCGCCGTCGGATACCTCGTCGCCTGCCCCCACCGACCCGAGCGTTTACCTGCTGTTCGCCCAATACGCGTTCATGGCCGCCGGACTGGTGCCGGCCATGGTGTTCCTGGTGGATTACGTCGCCCGCGGGCTCAATGCCGGGGCGCATGTCGGCGCGCTGATCTGGGTGATGTATGGCCTTGGCGCGATTGTCGGGCCAGTGAGTTACGGTTTTCTGGCCGACCAACTGGGCGCGAAAACGGGGATCCGCATCGTGCTGGTAATACAGGCGTTGGCGGTTGGCCTCTTATCGATCAGCAGTTCGTTCGCGGCACTGGCTTTACTGGCGGTGATCCTCGGCTCCTTCCCGCCCGGCATCGTGCCGCTGGCGTTGGCCCGGGTGCATGAATTGATCCCCAACCATCACCAGCAGCAGATTGCCTGGAGCCGCGCCACCGTGTCGTTCGCGACGTTCCAGGCCTTCTCGGGGTTTGCTTATTCGGCGCTGTTCAATACCAGTGGTGGCCATCATGCCTTGATGTTCGTGATTGCCGCCGGAGCCATTGTGGTAGCGCTATTGCTGGAACTCGGCAGCCGATTGCTCAGTCGTTCGAGCGAATCATTGACACTCGATACAGGTATTTGAAATGCCACTGCCCCAGACCATGACCCTGATCGAAATCACCGAACCCGGTGGCCCTGAAGTCCTGCAACTGGGCCGACGATGGCTCAGGGCTCGCAGGACTCCTGAAGGGCGGCGACCTTTGCGCCCTGCTCCCCCTGATAACGGGCCCGATAGCGCCCCGGGCTTTCCCCGGTCCACTTCTTGAACGCCCGATGGAAGGCGCTGGGTTCCTGGAAACCCAGTTGCTCGGCGATATCGCTGATGCTCGCATCGCTCTGACGCAATTGCTCAAAGGCCACGCCACGCCGTACTTCGTCCTTGATTTCCTGGTAGGAGCAGCCTTCACGCTCCAGTTTGCGGCGAAAGGTGCTGGGGCTCAGGTGCTGTTCCAGGGCAAAGGCCTGCAACGTCGGCCACTCACTGTAATGACTGCCGCGCAAGCGCTGATGAACCTGCGATGCCAGGCCATGCTGGTTACGGAAGCGGATCACCAACCATTGCGGCGCGGTACGCAGAAACACTTTCAACGACGCCAGGTCCTGAACCACTGGCAGGCGCAAGTAGTGGCTGGCAAATTCGATTTCGGTGCGCTCGGCACCAAAGGTCAGGTTGGGGCCCCAAAGCAGGCGATCGTCACCCAGCGACAGGCGCGAATGGCGGAAGTCCGCGCGATCAATGGGAATGCGCCGCCCGCCCAGCCAGCACAGCAGGCTGATCATCAACACCAGGAAGGTTTCTTCACCGAACCGGCTGGCATCGTTGTCCGTCGAACGGGTTTCCAGGCTGATCACCGCACGCTTGCCACGCACGGCCAGCGAGCCGCGAAAGTCGCGCAGGAACAAGCCGAAGTTGGCCAGGCACTGACGCATGGCCTTGTGCAGATCGGGTTCCTGAATCAGGGCACGGCAGATCAGGGCGAAACTGCCCGGCGGCATGCCATGGGAGTCGAGCCCGAAAAACTCATCGTCGAGCTCGCGGATCTGGATCAGCCACAACGCCGCAAACGCGCTGGCCGGCACCCGCGCCGTGGGTTGGTGCATGACCGCCGGATCAATGCCCGCCTGTTCGAGCACGGCCGTCACGCGCTGCGGATCATCCCTCAGCCCGTGGATCATTGCCTGCACGAAATAGGCGGCAACCAAGTCCTTTTCCCGCATTGGTTCGTTTCTCTCTCATCACCCGAATGGCAAAAAACATCAGTGCCGTTGAACAGTTTTGGCATAGGACAACCGCCCTGCCGGCTCTAGACTCGCGGCAATAGTACGCCTTCGGCTGCAGTCGCGGCCAAGGTATCGCAGGGTTTGATCGAAGGATGGGAAGATGAATCTGCAAAACATCGGCGTGATCGGTGCGGGCACCATGGGCAACGGCATCGCACAAGTCTGTGCCATGGCCGGTTTCAACGTGACCTTGCTCGACATATCCGAAAGCGCTTTGCAAAAAGCCGTCGCAACGGTCGGTAAAAACCTGGACCGGCAGGTCGCCAAGCAAACCCTGACGGTGGAGCAGAAACAAGCCACCCTCGACAAAATCCGCACCAGCACCGATTACAGTGTCCTGGGTGACGCGCAATTGGTCATCGAAGCGGCGACGGAAAATCTCGACCTGAAACTGCGTGTACTGCAACAAATCGCAACACAGGTCAGCAGCGAATGCGTCATTGCCYCCAACACCTCGTCGCTGTCGATCACCCAACTCGCCGCCAGTGTCAGCCAGCCTGAGCGCTTCATCGGCCTGCATTTCTTCAACCCGGTGCCGGTGATGGGCCTGATCGAAGTCATCCGCGGCCTGCAAACCAGTGACGCGACCCACCAACTGGCGCTGGACATGGCGACCACCCTCGGCAAAACCGCGATCACCGCCGGCAACCGCCCGGGCTTCGTGGTCAACCGCATCCTGGTGCCAATGATCAACGAAGCGATCCTGGTGTTCCAGGAAGGCCTGGCCAGCGCCGAAGACATCGACGCCGGCATGCGCCTGGGCTGCAATCAGCCTATCGGCCCGTTGGCCCTGGCGGACCTGATTGGCCTGGACACCCTGTTGTCGATCCTCGAAGCCTTCTATGACGGTTTCAACGACAGCAAATATCGCCCGGCGCCGCTGCTCAAGGAAATGGTCGCTGCCGGTTACCTGGGACGCAAAACGGGGCGCGGCTTCCATGCCTATGCCTGAGCGTTGCTCGCGCTTTGCCGAGTACCGGGACAAGGTCCTGGAGCTGTTTGCCTGCAAGGGGTTCGGCCAGGTCGGCATGCGTGAGCTCGCGACGTGCCTGGGGCTCTCCCCAGGCTCGCTGTATCACCATTACCCGAGCAAACAGCATCTGCTGCTCGACCTGATTGAAGAGTTCTACGAGGAACTGCTGGCCACCCTGGCACGTATCCAGCAAAAGGCCCCGGGCAAGCGCGACAAACTCAACAGCCTGATCCGCGCCCATCTGAACCTGCATCGGGAGATGCCCTGGCATTTCCGCCTGGTGGAGCGCGACAGCGGCTGCCTGAACGAAGAGCAACAGGCACGGGTTCAACAATTGCGCGAGCAATACGAACGTACGCTGCTGAAGATGCTGGGCGCGAAGTCCCGTTTCAGCGAGCAAGGCCTGCTGGCCGCCGGGCATGCCATTGGCGCCCTGCTCAACAGCGCTCCCAGCTGGCTGACGCCCCATGTGCTGGACGAGCAGGAACGCGATGAACTGCTGGAAAGCATGGTCAGCGGCGCCATCGAACGCGTGCTGGCGCCACGGCGTGTGCCGGAGGCGATAAGCCTCGCGCGTCCTATCGAAAAAACATCTAAAGAAACACAAGCGTCGACAAAGATTTAGCGCTTTGCTTGTCGGCTCGACACAATCGGAATTCGCCGAAAAAACCGGCGTCCAAACCGATGAATGAACTCGAGCACCCGGAGCCGACCATGAAAATCAATCCCTACCTTATCTTCAACGGCGACTGCAAAGACGCCTTCACGTTCTATGCGCAGTGCCTGCAAGGCCAGCTCGAAGCCATGCTGACCTTCGTTGAAACTCCTGCAGGTGAACATTTCCCCAAAGATCTGCACAACCTGATCATCCATACCCGCCTGATCGTGGGCGATCAGGCCATCATGGGCTCGGACACCACACCGGATCGCCCCGTGGATAAAATGAGTGCCTGTTCGATTTCACTCAACGTCGACAGCATTGCCGAGGCCGAGCGGGTCTTCAATGCACTGGCGGGTGGTGGCTCTGTGCAAATGCCACTGGAGACCACGTTCTGGGCGGCGCGCTTTGGCATGCTGGTCGACCGTTTTGGTGTGTCGTGGATGGTCAATTGCGAAAAGGATCAGTGAACGGCCTTTGTCGAACCACAGTCTTCAAGGATAAAAGCCCAACCTGAAAAGGTTGGGCTTTCTGGCAACTCCCGGTCTGTCTGCTACCGTCAACTAGCCACATGGATAGCAGCGCAACCAAGGAGCAAACCCACTATGCCGGCCCATGTCCTGTCCTGGTCCCCTCGTTCCAAATACTTGCTACTGGCAGGTGGACTGATCACCAGCCTGCTGACCCTCAATGGCTGCGCCACTGTCGATGCACAGACCACCGCCTATGTCGGCGTAGAACACCCCGCACCGACATCGCCCGACCAGGTCGTGGTGCTACGCTCCGAGCCTTCACGTCCGCATGTGCGCCTGGGTGAAGTGCTGATCGACGCCAGCATCGACCCTGCCCCGCCGATTACCGAAGTCGAACAGAAGCTGCGGGTAGAATCCGCCAAACTCGGTGGCAACGCCGTGGTGGTCGTCTATGACCACATTCAGGCAGTGGGCGCCTATGCCAGCGGGCCGCTGTGGGCTCGCGACGTGACGACCATCGAGGGACGCAAACTCAAGGGCATCGTGATCAAGTACCAGTAGATATCTCCCCACGGAAGACAGCGTCAACGGAGGTTGAATTTGAATGACGTGGTGATCGCCCTCATCGTTTTCGCCTGCCTGTCCGCCAGCGCACTTCTGGGCTCGTACGTGAGGGAACGATTACCAAGCCATCATCTGAGCGATGACTCCGTGGCGGTGGTGAAGCTGGCCACCGGCCTCATCGCAACGATGTCGGCGCTGGTCCTCGGCCTGCTCGTTTCCTCTGCCAAAGGCACATTCGATACAGCCAATGCCGAACTGGAGGGCGCGGCGGCGAAAGTGGTTCAGTTCGACCGCTTGCTGGCCCGTTACGGCACCGACACCCAGGGTATCCGCACCGAGCTCAAGCACAACTACGCCGAAGTCACCCAAGTGCTCGCGACCCGCGATCACCAGCAGATTGAAAAACTCGATAGCCCCGAAATGATCCGTCGCTCCGAAGGCCTGCAACGCCAGGTCGAGTCACTGACGCCCGGCAACGATGATCAGCGCTCGCTCAAAGCCAAGGCGTTGCGGGACATGGACACCGTGTTTGCCACCCGCTGGCTGACCCTGCTACAGGCCAATCAATCGATTCCACCGGTGATGCTGGTGATCCTGGTGACATGGCTGGCGATTATCTTCGGCTCGTTCGGCCTGTTTGCACCATGCAACGGCACCATTGTCGTCGTACTGTTGATGTGTGCCCTGTCGACGGGGGCAACCATCTTGCTGGTAGAGGAACTCAATCGGCCGCTTGATGGATTTATCTGTGTGTCGCTGGAACCGTTGACGCACACGCTGGAGCGGCTGGGGCAGTAGTTTCGATTTCCTGAAGACAAAAACAAAACCCCTACCTGCGTGCGCAGATAGGGGTTTTGGAATTTAATCTTGACGATGACCTACTCTCACATGGGGAAACCCCACACTACCATCGGCGATGCATCGTTTCACTGCTGAGTTCGGGATGGGATCAGGTGGTTCCAATGCTCTATGGTCGTCAAGAAATTCGGGTACTGAACCGTTTTTCAACGTTTCAGCAAATTGGGTATGTGACAGCTTTCGGTGTTTTGTGAGCGTCGAACTTTCGGTTCATTGCGTCTTCACACACCGCAATCT
>NZ_JBFULI010000082.1:0-18279 GCF_056400405.1 Pseudomonas sp. P5_B3
TCCCCGCTCCCCGCACAACCGCCGGATTTACGCAGCCTGATCCTTGACCACAAGAGCTTCGCGATCTTTTGCTCGCTCGCCCTGATCGGCTTCGCCTTATATCCGGTTCTTGTCCATCGGCTCGCGGTTTCGATTCACGCTTCCTCCCCACACTCGGTCGCCCTCATGCAGTTGCGCTTCACTTCGTTCGCTGTGGTCAGCTTACGACGGGACTTTCACCCGCAAGATTGCGCCCATGCTGGGCGCACAAAAAAAGGGCAACCGAAGTTGCCCAAAATGCCTTGCGTGCTCATTACATCCAGAAAGAACTACGGTTTTTTCCGCTTGTGCGAATCCTTCCAGATAAAAAGTCCGAATCCTGCAAAAAACACAAACATGAGGCCGACAGTCAGCACTCCGGCGATCACCACGTTGTCGAAAAACATGACGCGTCTCCTGCACCTGGCCTGTTGCGATAGGGCTAAGTTAACCAAACGGGCAGGAGAGAATATTGACCGGGATCAATGTCGCCCGAGACTGGGCAAGAGGAAGGGGAAAGTTTGACCCGCATCAATGAATGCGGGGGGGATTTCAGCGCTTTTTCGGTTTGTTTTTCGGCTTTTTTTTGGCCTTGCCCAATGGCATGGCCTGTTCGAACGCCTGGCGAACTTCATTGAGCCGCTTGTCATTGAGGTCATGGATACGTTTGGCGCGTTCAGCGTTGAGGTCAATCAGTTTGTCGTCTTGGCTCATGGCAGTCATGTGCATCGCTTGAAATGAATTTCAGCCACCGTAGCGTTCGGCAACCCTGCGCCAATAATGCGGCCTGAAGGGCGCGCTGACCAGCCTGCGCTCAAATCTCGATATCGACCCACAGTCCCTGCCGCGGCTGATCTTCCATCAGCGGCGCCACCGGCACGGTGTTGTCGGCATTGAGTTCATCACCGGGAATCGCCAGGTGCGCCTCGGGGTCATGATCAGCCTCGCGGCGACGTCTTTGCTGCTCCTGCTTGCGGCGCTGTTCCTCGCGCAGCACTAACCCGTCCTCTTCAGGATTGCGCTTTTGCAGGTCAATGGTGCTTTCACTGGAGCTTTCCTGCACCGGCACCACCGGTGGAATGTCCGGACGCTGGCGGATCGGGTCGGTTTGCGAAGTGATCGGCACGGCACTCAGGGGGAGCATCGGTGGCAGCATGGTTTCGGTCTCCTGTCAGCAGGCTGTCGGCTGCGGGGATGGCGACTTGAGCCATCGGTCGCAAACTGTGACCCGATTGGCACTCATTAGTGCACCTGGCGGCGCACCATGCACAGGTGGACTAACGTAAGACTGTGAGTTTTTCTGAGAGTCCTTTGGCCCTGAAGCCCTCATTCCGTTAAGATAGCCGGCTTTTTCAGGTGGGAGTCAGGCAGCATGGCGCAGCAGTATCAACCGGGGCAACGCTGGATCAGTGACAGCGAAGCCGAGCTGGGTTTAGGCACCGTTCTGGCACAGGACGGTCGCTTGTTGACCGTGCTCTACCCGGCCACTGGCGACACCCGCCAGTACGCGCTACGGAATGCGCCTCTGACCCGCGTGCGGTTTTCGCCGGGTGACTCCATCACTCACTTCGAAGGCTGGAAACTGACCGTCCGCGAAGTCGACGACATTGATGGCCTGCTGGTTTACCACGGCCTCAACGGGCAGAACGAAGTGGTCACCCTGCCGGAAACCCAACTGTCGAACTTCATCCAGTTCCGCCTGGCCAGCGACCGTCTGTTCGCCGGCCAGATCGACCCGCTGGCCTGGTTTTCCCTGCGTTATCACACTCTGGAACACACCAGCCGCCAGTTGCAGTCCTCCCTTTGGGGCCTGGGCGGCGTGCGTGCGCAACCGATCGCGCACCAGTTGCACATTGCCCGCGAAGTCGCCGACCGCATCGCGCCACGGGTTCTGCTGGCCGATGAAGTGGGCCTGGGCAAAACCATCGAAGCCGGCCTGGTTATCCATCGCCAATTGCTCTCGGGCCGCGCCAGCCGTGTGCTGATCCTGGTCCCGGAAAACCTGCAGCACCAGTGGCTGGTCGAGATGCGCCGCCGTTTCAACCTGCAGGTCGCGCTGTTCGACGAAGAGCGCTTCATCGAAAGCGATGCCAGCAACCCGTTCGAAGACACCCAACTCGCGCTGGTCGCGCTTGAGTGGCTGGTGGACGACGAGAAAGCCCAGGATGCGTTGTTCGCGGCCGGCTGGGACTTGCTGGTGGTCGACGAAGCTCATCACCTGGTGTGGCACGAAGATCAGGTCAGCCCTGAATACTCGCTGGTCGAGCAACTTGCCGAAACCATTCCCGGCGTGCTGCTGTTGACCGCCACCCCGGAACAACTGGGCCAGGACAGCCACTTCGCTCGTCTGCGCCTGCTCGACCCGAACCGTTTCCACGACCTGCAAGCCTTCCGCGCCGAGAGCGAAAACTATCGCCCGGTGGCTGAAGCCGTTCAGGAGTTGCTGGACAAGGGACGCCTGTCGCCACAAGCCCACAAGACCATCCACGGTTTCCTCGGCAACGAAGGCGAAGCCCTGCTGGCCGCCGTCAACGATGGCGATACCGAAGCCAGCGCGCGCCTCGTGCGCGAACTGCTCGACCGCCACGGCACCGGCCGCGTGCTGTTCCGTAACACCCGCGCCGCCGTGCAGGGTTTCCCGGAGCGCAAGCTGCACCCGTACCCGCTGCCGTGCCCGGACCAATACCTCGAACTGCCATTGGGCGATCACGCCGAGTTGTACCCGGAAGTCAGTTTCCAGGCCCAGCCGGATACCAGCGAAGAAGAACGCTGGTGGAAATTCGACCCCCGCGTCGAATGGTTGATCGATCAGCTGAAGATGCTCAAGCGCACCAAAGTGCTGGTGATCTGCGCCCACGCCGAAACCGCCATGGATCTGGAAGACGCCCTGCGCGTGCGCTCGGGCATCCCGGCCACGGTGTTCCACGAAGGTATGAACATCCTCGAGCGTGACCGCGCCGCCGCCTACTTCGCCGATGAAGAGTTTGGCGCGCAAGTGCTGATCTGCTCGGAAATCGGCAGTGAAGGTCGCAACTTCCAGTTCTCCCATCACCTGGTGCTGTTCGACCTGCCGTCCCACCCGGACCTGCTGGAGCAACGCATCGGTCGTCTGGACCGGATCGGCCAGAAGCACATCATCGAACTGCACGTGCCGTATCTGGAAACCAGCCCGCAAGAGCGTCTGTTCCAGTGGTACCACGAAGCACTGAACGCATTCCTCAACACCTGCCCGACCGGCAACGCCTTGCAGCATCAGTTCGGCCCGCGCCTGCTGCCGCTGCTGGAAGAGGCCGACGATGGCGAGTGGCAAGCGCTGATCGACGAAGCCCGCGCCGAGCGTGAGCGTCTGGAAGACGAGCTGCACACCGGTCGCGACCGCTTGCTGGAGCTGAACTCCGGTGGCGCGGGCGAAGGCGATGCGCTAGTGGAAGATATCCTGGAGCAAGATGATCAGTTCGCCCTGCCGATCTACATGGAAACCCTGTTCGACGCCTTCGGCATCGACAGTGAAGACCATTCGGAAAACGCGCTGATCCTCAAGCCGAGCGAAAAAATGCTCGATGCCAGCTTCCCGCTGGGCGACGACGAAGGCGTGACCATCACCTACGACCGCAACCAGGCACTGTCTCGCGAAGATATGCAGTTCATCACCTGGGAGCACCCGATGGTTCAGGGTGGCATGGACCTGGTCCTGTCCGGCTCGATGGGCAACACCGCCGTGGCGCTGATCAAGAACAAGGCGCTGAAGCCGGGCACCGTGTTGCTGGAACTGCTGTATGTCAGCGAAGTGGTTGCCCCGCGCTCACTGCAACTGGGCCGCTACCTGCCGCCGGCCGCCCTGCGCTGCCTGCTCGATACCAATGGCAACGACCTGTCGGCCCGCGTTTCGTTCGAAACCTTGAACGATCAGCTTGAAAGCGTGCCGCGTGCCAGCGCCAACAAGTTCATCCAGGCCCAGCGTGACCAGTTGACGCCACGGATCAACGCCGGTGAAGCGAAGATCCTGCCCCGTCACACTGAACGTGTCGCCGAGGCGCAGCGTCGCCTGGCCGCCGATACCGAAGAAGAACTGGCACGCCTGACCGCGCTGCAAGCGGTCAACCCGACCGTACGCGACAGCGAACTGGTTGCCCTGCGCAAACAACGCGAGCAAGGCCTGGCCATGCTCGATAAGGCTGCGCTGCGACTGGAAGCGATTCGGGTGTTGGTGGCGGGTTAACAACCCTCCTCCACCGCCATAAAAAGAAGGCCTGCAGTGATGCGGGCCTTTTTTTTACTTCAATTTCAGTAGTGCTGCTGACGGCCTCATCGCGAGCAAGCTCGCTCCCACAGTGTCCGTGTCGTACACAGAACCTGTGGGAGCGAGCTTGCTCGCGATGGCGGTTAAGCAGTCACCACAGTATTTTCTGACTCAATCACTGCCACCAACCCTTCCTTCATCCGCTTGGCATCGCGCACAAAACACCGCGAAGCCAGCACCAGAAACACCACCGTGAACAACAGCGCCACCGGAATCAGGTACATCGCGTCATGCAGGCCGACCGCTTTAAACGCCTCAGTCATCTGTTCCGCACCTGCCTCGAGCATCGCCGTGTGGGCAAAGTGATCCGACAAGGCCCCGACCACCACCGGCCCCAAACCGCCGCCCAACAGATACAGCCCGGCAAAGAACAGCGCCATGGCCGTCGCCCGCAACCGCGGCTCGACCACATCCTGTATCGCCGTGTACACGCAGGTGTAGAAGTTGTAGGCGAACAGCCAACCGAGACTGAAGACGGCGACAAACACACCGATCTCGATGCGCCCGGAATGCAGCGCCCACGCGGTGCAGACCGTCGAAATCATCAGGCTGAAGGCCGCAAACAACAGCCGCCCGTTGGCAATCCGCTGGTGAATCTTGTCCGCGATCCAGCCACCGAGGGTCAGGCCGACCAACCCGGTCACGCCGACAATAACTCCGGTGGCGACCGCGGCATCCTGCAACGGCATGAGAAAGTACCGTTGCAGCATCGGCACCAGAAACGAGTTACAGGCATAGGTGGCGAAGTTGAAACACAGGCCGGCCATGACCAGCCACAGGAAGGTCGGCACAGCCAGTACCCGACGGATCGGCCGGTCGATCTTTTCCTGCGACACTTGAACGCTCTCGGCGGCGCCGCGTTTCGGTTCCTTGATGAAAAACATGAAGACCGCGAGGACCAGTCCGGGCACCGCTGCGATAAAGAACGGCGCGCGCCAGCTATCGAAGGCCTTGACCATCGCACCGATGGTGAAGAACGCCAGCAACAGCCCCAACGGCAGCCCGAGCATGAAGATACCCATGGCGCGAGCCCGGCGGTGCGCCGGGAACAAGTCGCCAATCAGCGAATTGGCGGCTGGCGCGTAACTGGCCTCGCCGATACCGATGCCCATGCGCACGATCAGGAAGCTCCAGAAACTGCCCACCATGCCGTTGATGGCCGTCAGCCCGCTCCACACCGCCAGCCCCCAACCCATCAGCTTGCTGCGCGAGCCGGTATCGGCCATGCGCCCCAATGGCAAGCCGGCAATGGCGTAGACGATGGTGAATGCCGTCCCGATGATCCCCAACTGGAAATCACTGAGGTGCCATTCCATGCGGATGGGCTCGATGATGATGGCCGGGATGGTGCGGTCGAAAAAATTGAACAGGTTGGCCAGGAACAACAGGAACAGAATGCGCCAGGCATTGGCCGCTTGGGTCGAGTTCTGCATGGGTCCGTCTCTTTTATTGTTTTTGGGGCGTCACTGCCCCCGGAATTTGCAATCTAGACAGGCCGGCCACAACTGTCTTTCATTATTCGCCAGGCTGATACCAACCCATGGGTCGCAACTTGTAGGAGCTTTCGCAGGGCGGGTATTTCGCAGTCCGTCCGGTCGTTGAAAAATACCTTTCGCCCCCCCTTCCCAAGCCGTTGGCGAAGCCTAGAATAGCGGCCTTGTTTCCCCCCTGTGTCTCCACCCCTCTTTACGATAATCGCCCATGTCCGAAGCCAGTCCGTGTCTGAATTGCGGTGCCTGCTGTTCTCATTTTCGCGTGTCATTTTTCTGGGGGGAATGCGCCTCGTCCGGGGGAACGGTACCCGATGAGCTTGTCGAGCAGATCAGCCCCAGTCGGGTCGCGATGCTCGGCACCGGCTGCAAACCCGTGCGCTGCACCAGCCTGGTGGGGGACGTGGGCAGTACGGTGCAGTGCTCGATTTACGAAAAACGCTCCAGTACCTGCCGGGAATTCGACGCATCGTGGGTCGATGGCCTGGCCAATCCCGATTGCGACGCGGCCCGTGCCGCATTCGGCTTGCCGGCCTTGCAACCCGCATTCGAGACGCCTCAGAAGCAAATCGCCTGAGCATTAGCACTAATCGCTATTAGGCTAATGCCAAAATCATTGGCATCAATGTGCCACTATCACTTGTGCTCCACCCATGCCCTCTATACTCCAGGACATTCGCCGACGCTCCTTGCGCCGGCCTGATGGATAACGATGGGGGCATGCTATGGAGTGGCTTGGTTTGCATTTCCTTACCGAGCTACCAGAGAGTGGGCAGCTCATACTTAACTGCACACATGACCCTTTTCTGGTGCTGCTGGCTTATCTGGTCGCCTGTGTCGGCAGCTTCGCGACACTGGACATGGCCGAACGGGTTGCTCACGCTGAAAAATCCGCTTCCCAAACGCTCTGGCGCTGGGTCGGCAGCGGATGCCTGGCCGGCAGTATCTGGGCCATGCACTTCGTCGGGATGCTGGCATTCCAGGCGCCTATCGATCTTCACTACCAACTGCCTGTCACGGTGTTCTCGCTAACCATCGCGCTGCTCGCCGCGTGGCTGGCCATGCATACCCTCAGCCTTCCCGAGCTGAGTTTGCGACAGTGCCTCACGTCATCGATCGGGATCGGCCTGGGTATCGCGACCATGCATTACGTGGGCATGACGGCCATGCACTCCAATGCCTCGGTCTATTACCATCCGGGCCTGTTTGCCCTTTCCATCGTGATCGCGATCGGTGCCGCACTGGCAGCCTTGTTACTGGCGTGGTATCTGCGCGACGGCGCCGGCATGCTGCATCAGCTCACCAAATACTGCGCCAGCCTGTTGCTCGGGGCTGGCATCCTCAGCATGCACCTCACTGCCATGGCCGCCTTCAACCTGGTACTACCCGAAGGCAGCCTGCCAGCGCAAACCGGCGATCACAGCCAACTGCAACTGGCACTGACCGTGGCGGTCATGACCCTGCTGATCATCGGCAGCAGCATCAGCGCGGCGCTGGCGGACAAGAAACTGCAACGCAAGGACCACGACCTGCAACGGGTCAACTCCCTGCTCGGCCAGCTGGACCAGGCGCGCATGTCGCTGCAACAGGTGGCGCACCACGACGCGCTGACCAACCTGATCAACCGCCGCGGATTCAACCAGGTCTTCGCCGAAAAACTCATCGAGAAAACCAGCAAAGGCGGGATGCTGGCGGTCATGTTCCTGGACATCGACCATTTCAAGCGGATCAACGACAGCCTTGGCCACGATGCCGGTGACGAACTGCTCAAAGTGCTTGCCGGGCACATCAAGAGTTCGGTTCGCGGTCACGAGGATGTGGTCGCGCGTTTCGGCGGCGACGAGTTCTGCCTGCTCATCGACCTGCATGATCGTGAAGAGGCGCGGCAGATGGCCCAACGCATCATGCTGAAAATGAAGGAGCCCATCGAACTGGCCGGCAGGCGCATGGTCATGACCACCAGCATCGGCATCAGCCTGTTTCCGGAGGATGGCAAGACGTGTGAAGAACTGCTGAAGAACGCCGACCTTGCGCTGTATCAGTCCAAGGGCGGTGGCCGCAACGGCCTGAGCTTTTTCAGCGCCAACCTGAAAACCCGCGCCACACTGGAACTGCAACTGGAAGAAGAACTGCGCAATGCCTTGCGTGAAGACACTGGCCTGATGCTCTATTACCAGCCGATCTATGACCTCAAGACCGGTCAGATCAGCAAGCTTGAAGCCTTGATCCGCTGGCAACACCCGGTCCATGGTTTCCTCGTGCCGGATCGTTTTATCGCCATCGCCGAGGCCAACGGCCTGATCGCCGAACTGGACAACTGGGTGCTGCGCAAGGCCTGCGAGGATCTGGGCGAGTTGTTGCGCCTGGGTTGCGTAGACCTCAAGATCGCCGTGAATTGCTCGCCCCTGAGCCTGGCGCGCGTAGAACTGGCCGATGAAATCGAGTACGCATTGCGAGCCGCCGGAGTGGAGGCCCACCGCCTGGAACTGGAAGTCACGGAAAACGCCTTGATGGGCAATATCGCCAACACACTGATGTTGCTGCGACAGATTCGTGCCCTCGGCGTGTCGCTGTCGATCGATGACTTCGGCACCGGCTATTCATCCCTGGCCTACCTCAAGCGCTTGCCCCTCAACACGCTGAAAATCGACCGTTCCTTCATCCAGGACATCCCCAAGGCCACCCAGGACATGGAGATTGTCCAGGCGATCATCGTCATGGCCCATACCCTGCACCTGCAAGTGGTCACCGAAGGGGTCGAAACCTTCGAGCAATATCAGTTCCTGGAAAACCATGGCTGTGACTTCGTTCAGGGCTATTTGCTCAGTCGGCCGGTGCCATTGGCCGAGCTGCATCCGGTGCTGAACGAAATCAACCAGCGCAAGCACGCCTATACCGTCACGACGCTGAGTCTGGCTCACGGTACATCTGTACTAATGTAGACGGGTCTTTTTCAAGGAAACCCTGACTCCCATGCAGGCGCATCAACTGCGCGGCCAGGCCGCTGATCGGTGTCGCCGAGCCTTGCTCTCGCGAAAACTTTACCGCGGTATCCAGATCCTTGAGCAACGTGCGCACGTGCCACTTGACCGGCTCGAAACGGTTTTCCGCCATCTGTGGGGCGAGGATCTGCAAGGGTTTCGAATCGGCAAAACCGCCGGCCAGCGCTTCGGCGATCAGGCTGGCATCAACCCCGGAACGTTCCGCCAACGCGACCACTTCGGCAATCACCAAGGCATTGCAGGCGACGATCATCTGATTGCACGCCTTGGTCACCTGCCCTGCCCCGACACCGCCCATGTGCGTCACACGCTGCCCCAGGTTCAACAGGACAGGGCGGACCCGTTCCAGGTCCTGCGCGTCACCGCCAACCATGATGGCCAGGCTCCCGGTTTCAGCCCCGACCACACCACCGGACACCGGCGTGTCGAGCCAGCCCATGCCGGTTTTACCGGCGAGTTCTACGGCCATTTCCCGCGTGGCATTGGGCTCCAGGCTGGAAAAGTCCACCAGTAACTGGCCTTTCTTTGCCCCCTCGATAATGCCTGCCGGACCAAACACTACCTCGCGTACGACCGACGTATCCGCCAGGCACAACATCACTACGTCAGCGTGCTGGCACAGTTCGGCCGGGCTGGCGACCTGGCGTGCGCCGGCCTCCACCAGTGGCTTGCACTTGTCCGGATTGCGATTCCATACCGCCAGCGGATAACCCGCCGCCAGCAGGCGCCGGCACATTGGCAACCCCATCAGGCCGACCCCGGCAAACCCCAGCGAAGGTAACGTTGACATCATTTTGCCTCCTTTTGATTAAAGATCGCCAAATATTGGCCGATCCATCATGACTCAGGAAAGGATTCACGCCGAGTGATGCTCAGGCCAAGGACCAAGGCATGGTCCAAATACGCGCTGAAAAAAGACGCGATTCTATTCCGTGACGGTTCGACGACTGCGAGTCGGCCAACCAATCAGCCCAGGTAGATGGCGAACAATGACTTCTAAAAACAACCCGGCCACTGCGGTAACCGATCTGACGCTGAGCCCCGCGGCCAACAGCCCGTCATCACCGAAGCCATTGATTCAATCGCGCCCGTTGGCAACCCAGCAATACCTGTACTTCACCGAAACCAACACCGACCGCATCCTCGACAACCTCGACGGCCTGCGCGACATGGTGTTCCCGCGCGCACCGCACCTGGAAGGCGACAGCGAACAGCACAGCGATCAGGAATTCCCGTCGGTGTGCCTGATCGGCCTGGGCCGCTGCGGCTCGAACATTGCGCTGGACGTGGCGGAGCTGGTGTACAACGCCCGCAAGTTCTACCTCAACGAATTCAACAACGAAGATCGCCTGTCGCCAGACAAGCGTTTTGCCGAAAAGGGCTACAGCCCGGCCCAGTGGATCCGCAACAACTTGCGCCTGGGCCAGAACAAAAACACCAAGCCGGTGTTTCTGGTCGAGCCACTGGTGATGCTCGGCGACCTGGACAAGGACATCGCCGGACGCATCCGTTTCTCGCGCAAGGGCGAAAAAAGCGGTTTCCTGCGCGACTACAGCAAGATGAAAATCATGGACTTGTCGGAAGTCCACGCCGGTGGTGCCGGTAACGCGCCGATCCTCGGCCAGTACCTGGCCAAGATCATCCTGAACAAGGACACCCAGCGTTTCTCCAGCCCTGACTGGAAGATGATCCACTCGTACCTGATCGACAGCTGCGGCATCAAGGCCAACCAGTCGCGCCTGTATTTCTCGATCTTCAGTGCCGGTGGCGGTACCGGTTCGGGCATGGCCTCGGAATTCGGTCTGGCCCAACAGCACTCGTACATGAACAAGACGTTCGACACCAAACCGATGGACGAGCACGACAGCAAGAGCGGCCACTCCTTCGTCTTCGAACCGATCTTCACCAGTGGCATCTGTGTATTGCCGAACATTTCCGATCACCGCAGTGAAATGTCCGAGGCGTTGCACATCAACGCCGGCCGCCTGCTGTGCAAGTACCTGTCGGAAGAGTGGGACTTCTCCTACAACTTCGCCAACGAAGACAGCAGCGAAGCCAGCGTCATGGGCCGCATCCGCCCATGGAACGCGATGATGTTGATCTCCAACGACATCATGCGTTACGCCGAAGAGAACGATGACGGCAATATCCAGAATATTGATGTCAATGCCATGGAGAAGCATGCCAACCAATACATCTCGCAGCAGATCTTCAACATTCTGACGGCCCAGGCGGTGACCACCGACTACGACCAGAACTATTTCCGTCGCGCCGGCATCGACATCGGCGAAACCATCCGCCTGGACGCCAACGACCTGTTCATGAGCCTGGCCGGCCCGGTGGCGATTGCCTACGCAGAGTCCGTGGTGCCGGAAACCCCGCCGCCGAGCAGCGACAAATTCAAGGTGTTCGAGAAAGAGCCGCAGCGCCTGAACATCGATGACCTGTTCTTCCGTTCGATCGACCTGCCGCACTTCAACAAGGTCACCCAGGCCATCGAAGGCATCAGCCTGTTGCCGATCGAGTCCAAGCGTTATCGCGCGTCGCTGGAGCAGTACAAGAACTCGGGTTACGACGCGGCGGCGCTGCATGACCTGCACTTCTTCAAGAATTGCTCGTCGGTGGTGTCGATCGTTTCCCTGCCGAAGGACTACAAGCTGTCCTACATGGATTTGAACCGGTTGAAGACTCACCTCAACAGCCTGTTCCCCAACACCACGCTCAAGCGCTACGCGTTGGTGATCGGTGCTTCGGCCAACCTGTCGCTGACCACCCTGATCGCCAAGAGCCCGTGCCTGTCGGACGACTTCCTGACGCTGATCGTGGCGTTCATCAAGCGCTGTTTCGCGAAAAACCCGTACCGCTTCGACGAGACCCTGGACAACTCGATCCTGGACTTCATCATCAACGAACAGTTCGATGAAGACCGGATCGACGAGTTACTCAACGAATTCGAGAACCCGGCGAAGATCCTCGATACCAACTGGTACGCGATCAAGCCGATGTACGAGAAGAAGTACCGCGAGCTGATCAACGACAAGGACAAATTCGTCTCGATCAACGACATTCGCCTGTCGCGCGACTGTGTGAAGAAAGCGATCAAGTACCTGCGCGAGATCTACCGTCACCGCATTGGCAAGACCAAGGTCATTTCGTTGAATAACCATACGGGCAAGACAGCTTAATAAGACGCAAAACCGCGTCGCCGCCATCGCGAGCAAGCTCGCTCCCACAGGGATCGCATTCTTTCAGAGAGAACGCGGTCAACTGTGGGAGCGAGCTTGGTCCGGGCGGCGTTCCGACGATGGCGGCCTTGAATTCACTGCATATCAACATCCAGAAACAATTGAGCGGCCGTTCAGTTGTCCTCTCAACTGTTCCCGTTACGTTTACGTCACCGTGAAGCTGTAGCCTTTCTTCACGGCAACATGCCATCACGCTACCCGGCTACACACTTTTATCCCTGAAAGGAACGCACCAATAATGTGCAACCTTTTAAGCCTGCGCCCTTTCCTGGATCAGAATCCACGGCGAAACAACCACGGCCCACAGCTGCGGATCACGCTCAAAAAGATCCAGCGCCCGTGTTTCAGACAGCTTGGCGAGTTTGTCAGCGGCCAGCCAGGCAGCCACTTTCTCCCCTTCATCCTGGGCCACGGCCTCGGCGGCGGCGATCAAATCCAGGCCAGGATCGACCCACAATAGGGCACCCTTGGCGAAGAACGGCTCCAGCTCTTTCCAGGTAATAGATGCGGTTTCACCAAGCAGCTTGGCATAGAGGGTGCTAGGTTCTTGATTCATGGGACTGTCCGGAAAAGAAATCGACGCGAATGATAACGTCGCTGGTCTGGCAGAAAAACCCGGATGCAATTGAGTCACCGAAATGAAAAGCGCAGTAAAGCCAGGGAATGCACTGAATCCGGCTATAAGCCCTTCAACACCCCCGCCGCAATTCTGTCTTTTTCTTTCAATAAAGCGACACTCGCAGGTTTTGCCCCCCGGCGCCGCCTTCCCAGGCCGACAATCGGCGCTCTACACTGTACCGGTACAGTTGTCGGGGGGCATTTCCGGGGGATGTCGTGGATATCTGACCCGGTTCTGCTGCCATCGGCGCCAGGACTATAAAAACTACAACAGTAAGAGTGGAGCACTATGACTAAGGCTACTAAGCAGATTTCCAAACTGTTTGCCGCTATGGTTCTGGCCGGGGTTGCCAGCCATTCGTTCGCAGCTGACACCATCAAGATCGGCATCGCCGGCCCTAAAACCGGCCCGGTCACTCAATACGGCGACATGCAGTTCATCGGTGCCAAGATGGCCATCGAGCAGATCAACGCCAAGGGCGGCGTCGACGGCAAGATGCTCGAAGCCAAGGAATACGACGACGCGTGCGACCCTAAACAAGCCGTGGCCGTCGCCAACAAAGTGGTCAACGATGGTGTGAAATTCGTTGTCGGTCACCTCTGCTCCAGCTCCACTCAACCGGCTTCGGACATCTACGAAGACGAAGGCGTGATCATGATTACCCCGGCTGCCACCAGCCCGGACATCACCGCACGTGGTTACAAAATGGTGTTCCGCACCATCGGCCTGGACAGCGCCCAGGGCCCTGCTGCCGGTAACTACATCGCCAACCACGTAAAACCGAAAATCGTTGCTGTGCTGCACGACAAACAGCAATACGGTGAAGGCATCGCCACCTCCGTGAAGAAAACCCTCGAAGGCAAAGGCGTCAAGGTTGCCGTATTCGAAGGCCTCAACGCCGGCGACAAGGACTTCTCCTCGATCATCCAGAAGCTCAAGCAAGCCAACGTCGACTTCGTCTACTACGGCGGCTACCACCCGGAACTGGGCCTGATCCTGCGTCAATCCAAGGAAAAGGGCCTGAACGCCAAGTTCATGGGGCCTGAAGGTGTGGGCAACGACTCCATCTCGCAAATCGCCCAGGACGCTTCCGAAGGCCTGTTGGTGACCCTGCCGAAGTCTTTCGACCAGGACCCGTCCAACAAGGCGCTGGTTGAGGCGTTCGCCGCCAAGAAACAGGACCCGACCGGCCCGTTCGTGTTTCCGGCCTACTCGGCTGTCGATGTGATTGCCGAAGGCATCAAGGCAGCGAAGAGCGAAGACACCGCCAAAGTGGCTGAAGCCATTCACAAAGGCACCTTCAAGACTCCGACCGGCGACCTGTCGTTCGACGACAAGGGCGACCTGAAGGACTTCAAGTTCGTGGTCTACCAGTGGCACTTCGGCAAACCTAAAACCGAAGTTTCGCCTCAGTAAGGCGCTGCCTGACTGACTGCCAATAAAGCCCACGGCGCGCCGTGGGCTTTGTTTTACGAGGTAATGGGCCGTGCCTCCGTGATCCGGAAGCCTTCCCACCTGAAAATCTCAAAACCGTCATCAGCGGTTCGCTGGCAAACCTCACGCTCGAAGTGGATGCAGATCCACGGGGCCTGAGCGGGAAAATGACTCCACCAGTGAAATGCGTATCAGGTTTTTAGGAGCGCTGTAATGCCTGAGATCTATCACTTTTTCCAACAGCTGGTTAATGGTCTGACCATTGGCAGCACGTATGCCCTGATCGCCATCGGCTATACGATGGTTTACGGCATCATTGGAATGATTAACTTCGCCCATGGCGAGGTCTACATGATCGGTTCCTACGTGGCCTTCATCGTCCTTGCCGGACTGGCCATGCTGGGTATCCATTCTCTGCCGCTGTTGATGACCGCCGCATTCCTGGCGACCATCGTTGTCACCAGTGCCTACGGTTACAGCATCGAACGGATCGCCTACCGCCCTTTGCGGGGTAGTAACCGCCTGATCCCGCTGATCTCGGCCATCGGCATGTCGATCTTCCTGCAAAACTCCGTATTGCTCTCGCAGGACTCCAAGGACAAATCGATCCCCAACCTGATTCCGGGCAGCTTCAGTTTCGGTCCGGGCGGAGCACAGGAAGTGCTGATTTCCTACATGCAGATCCTGGTGTTCGTGGTGACCTTGGTGGTAATGCTCTGCCTCACCCAGTTCATCTCGCGTTCACGCTTGGGACGTGCCTGCCGGGCCTGTGCCGAAGACATCAAGATGGCCAACCTGTTGGGCATCAACACCAACAACATCATCGCCCTGACCTTCGTCATTGGTGCCGCCCTGGCGGCCGTGGCGGCTGTACTGCTCAGCATGCAGTATGGCGTGATCAACCCGAACGCCGGATTCCTGGTGGGCCTCAAGGCCTTTACCGCGGCGGTACTGGGTGGCATCGGCAGCATTCCGGGCGCCATGCTCGGTGGTCTGGTGCTGGGGGTGGCCGAAGCATTCGGCGCCGATATATTCGGTGACCAGTACAAGGACGTAGTGGCTTTCGGCCTTCTGGTTCTGGTGTTGTTATTCCGGCCAACCGGCCTGTTGGGGCGTCCGGAGATTGAGAAAGTATGACTAGGAATCTTAAACAAGCGCTGTTCAGCGCCCTGCTGGTCTGGGCCGTGGCCTATCCGGTACTCGGTCTGAAACTGTCCATCGCCGGCATCAACCTCGAAGTACTGGGTGCCAGTACCTCCACGCTGTTCATCATCACCGCCAGTTCGGTGCTGATGTTCCTGCGGGTGCTGTTCGACAAACAGTGGAGCACCATGATGAAGTCAGCGCCGAAAGGCTCGCTGGTTTCGCCGAAGGTCAGCCACTTCATGACCCTGCCCAGCACCCAACGCTGGGTCATCATGGGGTTGATCGTGGTCGCTCTGGTGTGGCCGTTCTTCGGCTCGCGCGGTGCGGTGGATATCGCCACGCTGATTCTGATCTATGTGCTGCTCGGTCTGGGCCTGAACATCGTGGTCGGTCTGGCGGGGTTGCTCGACCTGGGCTACGTCGGTTTCTACGCGGTGGGTGCCTACAGCTATGCGCTGCTGTCGCACTACTATGGCCTGAGCTTCTGGATCTGCCTGCCCATCGCCGGACTGATGTCTGCGACGTTCGGCTTCCTGCTGGGCTTCCCGGTACTGCGTCTGCGCGGTGACTATCTGGCGATCGTGACCCTGGGCTTCGGTGAGATCATCCGTCTGTTCCTGCGTAACCTGACGGACCTTACGGGCGGACCGAACGGCATCAGCAACATCCCCAAACCGTCGCTGTTCGGCCTGAGCTTCGATAGAACGGCCGCCGAAGGCATGCAGACCTTCCACGAGTACTTCGGCCTGACCTACAACCCCGTCAGCAAGGTGGTATTCCTCTACCTGGTGGCGCTGTTGCTGGCGCTGTTCGCGCTGTTCGTGATCAACCGCCTGCTGCGCATGCCGATCGGCCGTGCCTGGGAAGCCTTGCGTGAGGACGAAATCGCCTGCCGTGCCTTGGGCCTGAACCCGACCGTGATCAAGCTGTCGGCCTTCACCCTGGGCGCCTGCTTCGCCGGATTTGCCGGTAGCTTCTTCGCCGCACGTCAGGGTCTGGTGACGCCGGAGTCATTCACCTTCATCGAATCGGCCACCATCCTCGCCATCGTGGTGCTGGGCGGCATGGGCTCGCAATTGGGCGTGGTCCTCGCGGCCGTCGTAATGATTCTGTTGCCCGAGCTGATGCGTGACTTCAGCGAATACCGCATGTTGATGTTCGGCGCCTTGATGGTGCTGATGATGATCTGGCGTCCTCAAGGTCTGCTGCCCATGCAACGTCCTCACATGGAGCTGCGTAAATGAGCCGCGAGATCCTCAAAGTAGAAAATCTGAGCATGCGCTTCGGCGGCTTGCTGGCGGTCAACGGCGTGGCCTTGAGCGTGAAGGAAAAGCAGGTCGTGGCACTGATCGGCCCCAACGGCGCCGGCAAGACCACCGTGTTCAACTGCCTGACCGGCTTCTACAAGCCGAGCGGCGGCAGCATCCTGCTGGACGGCGAGGCCATCGAGGGCCTGCCCGGCCACAAGATCGCCCTCAAAGGCGTGGTGCGTACTTTCCAGAACGTGCGGCTGTTCAAGGACATGACCGCGGTCGAGAACCTCTTGATCGCCCAGCACCGTCACTTGAATACCAACTTCCTGGCCGGCCTGTTCAAGACCCCGTCATTTCGCAGAAGCGAACGCGAGGCCATGGAGTACGCCGAGTACTGGCTGGACAAGGTACACCTCAAGGGGTTCGCCAACCGTCCGGCCGGCACCCTGGCCTACGGTCAGCAACGTCGCCTGGAAATCGCCCGCTGCATGATGACCCGCCCGCGGATCCTCATGCTCGACGAACCGGCCGCCGGCCTGAACCCGAAGGAAACCGAAGACCTCAAGGCGCTGATCAGTGTGCTGCGTGAAGAGCACAACGTCACCGTGCTGCTGATCGAACACGACATGAAACTGGTCATGAGCATTTCCGACCACATCGTCGTGATCAACCAGGGCACCCCCCTGGCCAACGGCACACCGGAACAGATCCGCGACAATCCTGAAGTGATCAAAGCCTACCTGGGGGAAGCGTAAATGCTGCAGTTCGAAAACGTTTCCACCTTCTACGGCAAGATCCAGGCTCTGCACAGCGTCAACGTCGAAGTCCGTCAGGGCGAGATCGTGACCCTGATCGGCGCCAATGGTGCCGGCAAGTCGACCCTGCTGATGACGCTCTGCGGTTCGCCGCAGGCCCACAGCGGCAGCATCCGCTACATGGGTGAGGAACTGGTCGGCCAGGACTCCTCGCAGATCATGCGCAAGAGCATTGCCGTGGTGCCGGAAGGCCGTCGGGTGTTTTCCCGCCTGACCGTGGAAGAAAACCTCTCCATGGGTGGTTTCTTCACCGATAAGGGCGATTATCAGGAACAGATGGACAAGGTTCTCGGACTTTTCCCACGCCTGAAGGAACGCTTCGCCCAGCGTGGCGGCACCATGTCCGGTGGCGAACAGCAGATGCTCGCCATCGGCCGTGCGCTGATGAGCAAGCCCAAGCTGTTGCTGCTCGACGAGCCGTCGCTGGGCCTGGCACCGATCATCATCCAGCAGATCTTCGACATCATCGAACAACTGCGCAAGGACGGTGTGACGGTGTTCCTGGTCGAACAGAACGCCAACCAGGCGCTGAAAATCGCTGACCGTGCCTACGTGCTGGAGAACGGCCGGGTAGTGATGCAAGGCACCGGTGAAGCATTGCTGACCGACCCGAAAGTGCGCGAAGCGTACCTCGGCGGCTAAGCCATTGCGGTAAACAGAAAACGGCCTTCGGGCCGTTTTTTTATGCCTGGCACAACCTCACCAACAATGAAATTCCCTAATGAAATGGCTACCCCCGCCGCCCCCTGTGATCGACCACTAAGCTTTCACAGGGGGCTTATCGGAGATCATTGCCATGAGCAAAGTAGCTATTGCCGCCATCGATCTGGGAAAACACACCTTTCATCTACATGCACAGGATGATCGTGGTCACGAGCTGTACCGCAAAAAATTCAATCGGGTAGCGCTCATGCAGCACCTGATGAACCTTGAGCCCTGCACTGTCGTGATGGAGGC
>NZ_JBFULI010000083.1:0-17747 GCF_056400405.1 Pseudomonas sp. P5_B3
CGCTCCCACAGGTTTTTGCACTCGCCACAAAAACTGCGCAGGCATAAAAAGCCCCTGAATTCAGGGGCTGTTGTTTAGTGCGGGTTGGCCACGGTCAACATTTGGCCAGGCTTCAGCGCCTGGCCGACACGCGGGTTCCAGCGCTTGAGGTGCTGCATCTCTACGTTGAAGCGCTTGGCCACGATGTACAGCGAGTCGCCTTGCTGGACCTTGTACGTGGTCTGCTGTTTTTTGGTATTCGCTGCAATCACGGTGTTGACGCGCCCGGAGTTGCGTTTGCTGTTGTCCTGCATGACCAGGGTCTGGCCGGGCTTGAGGTTCTTGCCAGTCAGATTGTTCCAGCGTTGCAGGTCCTTCACGTCAACGTTGTTGGCCTTGGCGATGGAGCCGAGGTTGTCGCCGCGTTTGACCCGGTAGGAACGCTTGACGCTGGCGACCTGAGTATCGTCGGCACCTTCGAAGACCGGCTTGAGCGATTTCTTGCTGATCAGTTCTTCAGGACGCATGGTCTGCAGGCTGCTGGTCAGCAGCTGTGCCTTGGAAGTCGGCACCAGCAAATGTTGCGGGCCATCAAGGGTGGTGGTGCGCTGCTTGAAGGCCGGGTTCAGCTGGAACAGTTCGTCTTCGTCGATGTTGGCGACTTCAGCAACCTTGGACAGGTCCATCCGCTGGTTGATTTCGACGACCTGGAAGTAGGGTTCGTTGGCTATCGGGTTGAGGTTCACGCCGTAGGCTTCCGGCGCCATCACCACTTGCGACAGTGCCAGCAACTTCGGCACATAAGCCTGGGTTTCGGCGGGCAGCGGCAGGTTCCAGTAGTCGGTCGGCAGGCCGAGACGCTCGTTGCGCTCGATGGCCCGGCTGACGGTGCCTTCGCCGGCGTTGTAGGCCGCCAGGGCCAGCAACCAGTCGCCATTGAACATGTCGTGCAGGCGGGTCAGGTAATCCATCGCGGCGGTGGTCGAGGCGGTGATGTCGCGACGGCCATCATAGAAACGGGTTTGACGCAGGTTGAAGTAACGCCCGGTGGAGGGGATGAATTGCCAAAGACCCACCGCGTCGGCCCGGGAATAGGCCATCGGGTTGTAGGCACTTTCAATCACTGGCAGCAGTGCCAGTTCCAGCGGCATGTTGCGCTCTTCAAGGCGTTCGACGATGTAATGAATGTATAGGCTGCCACGTTCGCCGGCGTTTTCGAGGAAAGATGGATTGCTGGCGAACCAAAGGCGCTGTTGCTCGATGCGCGGGTTGACGCCCAGCCCGTCCTGCAACTGGAAGCCCTGGCGCATACGCTCCCAGACGTCTTGCGGAATTTGCGGGCTGGGTTTTTCGCTGAGCCAGATCGGCTTCTGCTTGGCGCGCGCGGCGATGTTCGACGTATGCGCCGCATCAGTCTGCGGCGCATGGCTGGAACAGCCCGCCAGGGTGGCGGACACAGCCACCGCAATGGCTTGAGCCAAGCGGGTCAATGCGTCTGAACTGATGGCTTTGCGAATAGGTGACGACATTGGCTGGAAGTAAGTTCCGGGCAAAAATGTCGGGCGATTCTAGAAAGGGCACCCTGCGCGGTCAACCTTTCAGAATTGTTGCAACCTTGCGAGATCCCTTTAGAACGTGTCTTTCCACGCTCGAATAGCAGCAAAAACCATATCGGGCGCCGAGTTATCGGTGCCGGTCCGTTCGTCCGCTTTTTCTTTAACGGATGTTTCACCGGAGCGCAAAAACGGGTTCGTGAGCTTTTCCAGCGCCAGTGTCGACGGCAGCGTCATGATCCCGGATTGCCGTTGGCGGGTAACTTTGGCCAGGCGCTCGGCGGTGTCCGGGTTGTTCGGTTCGACGGCCGCCGCAAACTTCAGATTGCCGAGGGTGTATTCGTGGGTGCAGTAGACCAGTGTGTCTTCCGGCAACGCAGCGAGGCGCGTCAGCGAGCTGTACATTTGCTGTGGCGTGCCTTCGAACAACCGCCCGCAGCCGGCGGCAAACAAGGTGTCGCCGCAGAACAGCAAGCCGTGATGGTAATAGGCGATATGCCCCAGGGTGTGGCCAGGGACCGCGAAGATATCGAAGTCCAGGCCGAGAACGCTGACCTTGTCGTTGTCCTTGAGCGCAACGTCCCGAGCCGGGATTTTTTCGCTGGCCGGGCCATAGACTTTCGCGTTTGTCGCTTTCTTCAGCAACTCGACGCCGCCGACGTGGTCATGATGGTGGTGAGTGATCAAAATATCACTCAGTACCCAACCCGGATTGGCCGCGAGCCAGGCTTGTACCGGGGCGGCATCACCCGGATCGACGACCGCGCAGCGCTTGCTGCCGTGGTCTTGTAACAACCAGATGTAGTTGTCGGTGAAGGCGGGCAGGGCAGTGATCTGTATCATCGTCGGATTCGCCAAGCGGAAAACAATGGCGCATCTTAGAACTTCCTGGCGTGTTGGAGAATGCAATGACTGATAAAGCGTTCGCACAGGCTGATCCTGACTGGCTCGCGTTGATCGGCGCGGCCCGCGAGTGGCTGGCCGGTCCCATCGGGCAATTTCTGCTGGACGAAGAGCGGCGCATGCTCGAAGACGAGCTCGGGCGGTTCTTTGGTGGTTATCTGGTGCATTACGGCCCCTCGGCCCAAACCCCGCCGTCAGCCCCGCAGGTGCAGCGCAATGTGCGCCTTGGCGCGCCGTTGCCGGGGGTCGAGATCGTCTGCGAGGAACAGGCCTGGCCGTTGAGCGAGCATGCTGCCGACGTGGTGGTGCTGCAACATGGCCTGGATTTCTGCCTGTCGCCCCACGGTTTGCTTCGCGAGGCGGCAAGCAGCGTGCGGCCCGGGGGGCATTTGCTGATCATCGGCATCAATCCCTGGAGCACTTGGGGGCTGCGGCATGTGTTTGCCCAGGATGCGCTGCGCAAGGCGCGCTGCATTTCGCCGTCGCGGGTCGCGGACTGGCTGAACCTGCTGGGCTTCGCGCTGGAGAAACGCCGCTTCGGGTGCTATCGTCCGCCGCTTGCGTCACCGGCATGGCAGACTCGCCTGGCCGGTTGGGAGCGCAGGGCCGGTGACTGGCAACTGTCGGGCGGCGGCTTCTATCTGTTGGTGGCGCGCAAGATCGTGGTGGGCCTGCGACCGGTCCGTCAGGAGCGGCGCGAGCCGATGGGCAAGCTGATTCCTTTGCCGATGGCCAAGGTCAACCGGCGCAACATCGAACCGTAATACACACTTTTCATTTGCGGCCGGGCCTGTCCCGGCTTCGGCCGTTGTCGATCAGCGATCGGCGGGCCAGCGCATTTTCTGGATAGATTGGCATGAGCGATAGCGTAGAACTGTTCACCGACGGCGCCTGCAAGGGCAACCCTGGCCCTGGCGGCTGGGGCGCGCTGCTGGTGTGCAAGGGCGTCGAAAAGGAACTCTGGGGCGGCGAAGCCAATACCACCAACAACCGCATGGAGCTGATGGGCGCGATCCGCGGCCTGGAAGAGCTCAAGCGTCCCTGCGAGGTGCTGCTGGTGACCGACTCCCAGTACGTGATGAAAGGCATCAACGAGTGGATGGACAACTGGAAGAAGCGCGGCTGGAAAACCGCGGCGAAGGAGCCGGTGAAGAATGCTGACCTGTGGAAGTTGCTCGACGAGCAGGTCAATCGCCACAAGGTCACCTGGAAATGGGTGCGCGGACACATTGGCCATCACGGCAACGAACGGGCCGACCAGTTGGCCAACCGTGGCGTGGATGAAGTGCGCGGGTACAAGCAAAGCTGAATTGAGTTCAACCGATACACCGAGTTGCSSCCATCGTCGGARCGCCGCCCGGASCAAGCTCGCTCCCACATTTTGATCTGCGTCGAGCACAAACTTTGTGTGCACTGGCGATCCACTGTGGGAGCGAGCTTGSTCCGGGCGGCGCTCCGACGATGGGGGCAACACGGTGTATCTGAAAGACCCCGGCAAGCGTGTTAACATCGCCGCTTTTGCACGATTGACCGATTGAGAGCTGAGCGCTGATGGCCACCAGATCCGTAGTACTCGACACCGAAACCACCGGCATGCCGGTGACCGACGGCCACCGGATTATCGAAATCGGTTGTGTCGAGTTGATCGGCCGACGCCTGACGGGCCGGCACTTTCACGTGTACCTGCAACCCGATCGCGAAAGTGACGAGGGCGCCATCGGCGTCCACGGCATCACCAACGAATTCCTCGTGGGCAAGCCGCGTTTTGCCGAAGTGGCCGAAGAGTTCTTCGAGTTCATCAAGGGCGCGCAGCTGATCATCCATAACGCGGCGTTCGACGTTGGCTTCATCAACAACGAATTCGCCCTGATGGGGCAGCAGGACCGCGCGGACATCACGCAGCACTGCACGATCCTCGACACCCTGATGATGGCCCGGGAACGTCACCCGGGGCAGCGCAACAGCCTCGACGCCTTGTGCAAGCGCTATGGCGTCGACAACTCCGGCCGTGAACTGCACGGCGCCTTGCTCGACTCCGAGATTCTCGCCGACGTCTACCTGACCATGACCGGGGGGCAGACCAGCCTGTCCCTGGCCGGTAACGCCTCCGATGGCAATGGCTCCGGTGAAGGGGCGGACAATTCGGCCACCGAGATTCGCCGTTTGCCAGCAGATCGCCAGCCGACGCGCATCATCCGCGCCAGCGAGGACGACCTGGCCCGCCACGCGGCGCGCCTGGAAATCATCGGCAAATCCGCTGGAGCCCCTGCGTTGTGGGTGCAGTTGGCCGAGGCTGAAGCTCAGGTTTAGCCCTTTCAAAAAAAGGGACACCTTGTGACCCATTTCAGGGCATCCTGCTCGCCACATCTTCTGCAACACTCTACCCTGAGGTAATTGGCAGGCTCTGGTCTGCCGCCTCAGGACACTGAGCCTCATGTATAAAGATTTGAAATTCCCGGTCCTGATTGTCCATCGCGACATCAAGTCCGACAGCGTTGCCGGCGACCGTGTGCGGGGAATTGCCCGGGAGCTGGAGCAGGAAGGGTTCAGCGTCGTTTCAGCGGTGGACTACACCGAAGGACGATTGGTGGCGTCGACTTACCATGGCCTGTCCTGCATGTTGATTGCCTCTGAGGACGCCAGCGCCCATTCCCATTTATTGCAAAACATGGCCGAGCTGATTGGTCTGGCGCGAGTGCGTGCGCCGGATCTGCCGATCTTCGCCTTGGGCGAAACAGTGACCCTGGAAAATGCGCCTGCCGACGCCATGGCCGAGCTCAATCAGTTGCGCGGCATTCTTTACCTGTTTGAAGACACGGTGCCCTTTCTCGCCCGACAGGTGGCCCGCGCCGCGCGCAAATACCTCGATGGCCTGTTGCCGCCGTTTTTCAAGGCGTTGGTGCAACACACGGCGGACTCCAACTATTCGTGGCACACCCCCGGTCACGGCGGTGGCGTGGCGTATCACAAGAGTCCGGTCGGGCAGGCGTTTCACCAGTTTTTCGGGGAAAACACCCTGCGCTCGGATCTTTCGGTGTCGGTGCCGGAGCTCGGCTCTTTACTCGATCACACCGGTCCCCTGGCTGAAGCCGAGGCCCGTGCAGCACGTAATTTCGGCGCCGATCACACCTTTTTCGTGATCAATGGCACGTCCACGGCCAACAAGATTGTCTGGCACTCGGCGGTCGCCCGCGATGACCTGGTGCTGGTGGATCGCAATTGCCACAAGTCGGTGCTGCACTCGATCATCATGACCGGCGCGATCCCGCTGTACTTGTGTCCGGAGCGTAATGAGCTGGGGATCATAGGCCCGATTCCCCTGAGTGAGTTCAGCCGTGAATCGATCCAGGCCAAGATCGACGCCAGTCCGCTGACCAAGGGGCGTTCACCGAAGGTCAAACTCGCCGTAGTGACCAATTCGACCTATGACGGCCTCTGCTACAACGCGGAGCTGATCAGGCAGCAACTGGGCAATAGCGTTGAGGTGCTGCACTTCGACGAGGCCTGGTACGCCTATGCGGCGTTTCATGAGTTTTTTGCCGGGCGCTACGGCATGGATACGTCCCGTGATGAAGACAGCCCGTTGGTGTTTACCACCCACTCCACCCACAAGTTGCTGGCGGCTTTCAGTCAGGCGTCGATGATTCACGTGCGCGATGGCGGCGCGCGGCAACTGGACCGGGATCGCTTCAACGAAGCGTTCATGATGCACATCTCGACTTCGCCGCAGTACGGCATCATCGCCTCGCTGGATGTGGCTTCGGCGATGATGGAAGGGCCGGCCGGGCGTTCGCTGTTGCAGGAAATGTTCGACGAAGCCCTGAGTTTTCGCCGGGCGCTGGCTAATTTGAGACAGCACATTGCTGCTGATGACTGGTGGTTTTCGATCTGGCAACCGCCGTCGGCGGAAGGTATCGAGCGGGTCGTCACCGAGGATTGGTTGCTGCAGCCCGATGCCGACTGGCATGGCTTTGGCGGCGTGACCGACGATTATGTGCTGCTCGACCCGATCAAGGTCACGCTGGTGATGCCTGGATTGACGGCCGGTGGCGCCCTCAGTGAGCGAGGGATTCCGGCGGCAGTGGTCAGCAAGTTCCTTTGGGAGCGTGGCCTGGTGGTCGAGAAGACCGGGCTGTATTCGTTCCTGGTGTTGTTCTCCATGGGCATCACCAAGGGCAAGTGGAGCACGCTGCTAACCGAACTGCTGGAGTTCAAGCGCAGCTACGACGCCAACGTCAGTCTGACCAGTTGCCTGCCCTGTGTGGCGCAAGAGAATGTCGCGCGCTATCAGGGCATGGGCCTGCGTGATCTGTGCGATCAGCTACATGCCTGTTATCGCAGCAACGCCACCGCCAGGCACCTCAAGCGCATGTACACCGTACTGCCGGAAGTCGCGATGAAGCCGGCGGACGCCTATGATCAATTGGTGCGGGGTGAAGTCGAAGCCGTGTCGATCGATGCGGTCGCCGGGCGGATCGCGGCGGTGATGCTGGTGCCGTATCCACCTGGCATTCCGCTGATCATGCCGGGCGAGCGCTTTACCGAGTCGACCCGCTCGATCATCGATTACCTGGCGTTTGCCCGCACGTTCGATAGCAGTTTCCCGGGGTTCGTTGCTGATGTGCACGGATTGCAACATGAAGATCAGGGCAGTGGACGGTGCTACACCGTCGATTGCATCAAGGAATGAGGACCTTTCCCAGTATGCAGCCGGTTATAAATCCGAATTTCCCAGGGTTGTCGGTACGGGTTGCCGACGAGGGTTTTGCCGCCTATATCTGGGGCAGTGATTTCAGTTTTGAAGTCGCGGCCTACGGTGCGGCCGAAATAGGCAAGCCGGTGGCACAGTGGCCGGTCACCCCGATCACGCCTTATCGCAAGTGCTACGGCATCGACCCCGAGGAATTCAGCAGCTTTCGCGATGGCGCCGACAGCGCGATTTTCATGGCCTATCTGGATGACCAGCCCGTGGGGCATCTGGTGGTCAGTACCAACTGGAACGGCTTTGCCCATATCGACGAACTGGCGGTGCATGCACCGGCCCGACGGCATGGAGTGGCCAAGGCCCTGCTGGATGTGGCGCAATTCTGGAGCCGCAAGAAAAAACTCCCGGGCATCATGCTCGAAACCCAGAACAACAACCTCGGGGCCTGCCGGCTCTATGAGCGCTGCGGTTATGTGATTGGCGGGCTCGACCAGCTGCGCTATCGCGGCATCGATCCGAACACCGCCGAAGTGGCGCTGTTCTGGTATCGAATGTTCGAAAATCCGCTGGAAAATATGCTCAGTTCGTCAGCATCGCCGCGGCTTGTTCCGTGACGATGGCCAACAGTGCCTGAACCGCCGGAGACGGCTCGACGTTTTTCAGCGACAAGGCGTAGAGAATGATCGGCACGGCTGGCGCCAACGGGCAGGTGTCCAGTCCCGAGGCTTTGGCACCAAGGGCGGTGAAGGGGTCGACGATGGCCAGACCTTCGCCGGCCTCGACCATGCTGCGCATCATCTGATGCGTCTGGACCCGGGTTTGAATCACCGGAGCAGGGCGCAAGCCGTGCAGTTTGTTTTCCAGTGCCGGGCTCAGCGGGTCTTGCCCCTCAAGGCCGATCATCGATTGACCGGCCAGATCCTGCAGTGAAATGTATTTCTGTTTCGGTTGCAGCCAGCCATGGGGTGCGAGCAATTGAAGTTTGCCCTGGGCAATCGCCTGGCAATCGAGGTCGGCGTGATCAGGGTCATGCAGGCTCAGCCCCAGATCGCTTTCACGTAGCAGCAGGCTTCTGACGATGTCGCGGGTGGGCTGGCAAAGGAGTGTGCAAGGCGCGTCGGGCAGTCGTCGGCGCAGTGCCGCGATGCTGTGTGGCAACAGTTGGTTAGCCAGAGGCGGGGTACAGATGATGCGCAATGGCGGCGCCAGGTATTGCCTGAGGCTGTTGGCCAGGCGCTGTACGGGTTCGAGTGCATCGTAGACCCGGACAATTTCCACCTGCAATTCCCGCGCTTCGCGGGTGGCCTGCAAACGCCCGCGAACGCTGGCGAACAGCATGAAACCCAACTGATCCTCGGCGTCGCGCAGCAAGCGCTCGACTTCGGTCACCGGCATCTGCAGCCATTCGGCGGCGGTGCCCAGGTGACCGGTCTGCAAGAGCGCCTGGATCACTTCGATATGGCGTAAGCGCATGCGTGAAGTCCATGTTCAGCAGGTGGAGGAGTCAGTGGCTGAATCCTACCCCAAGTCCGCGCATATGACTTCTGCTCATAACGACGGGTTATGAAGCGCTGGCGGTTTGCGGTTCGCGGGTAATGGTCACGCCGGTTTGCACCAGCATGAATTCATTGTCGTCGACCTTGTTGACACGGTCGCCAATGGCCAGCTTGTAGGTGGTGACAGGCCCTGAACCGTCTACCGCCGGGGTGGAGTCCTGGAACTCGTGCACCGAATAAATACGGCCTTCCGCATCTCTTGCATGGAACTGACCGACGAGTACTGCTGCCATCTGTTTAGAACCTCTGGAGATAAATCACTCAATTTGCGGCACTGTAGACCGTGCTTGGGCGAGGTAAGTTTTCCTACGGGAAAAAAATAGTCAGGGACGGTGTTTTCGGTCGCCCGCTGCTTGAATCGTCATCTATAACTACAAGCTCTTCCTATCGGACAGTCGAGAAACTCTTATGAGCAACGTCTATACGATCGCCGTCGTGGTCGGCAGCTTGAGAAAGGAATCGATCAACCGCAAGGTCGCACGGGCCCTGATAGAGCTGGCGCCGGCCAATCTCAAGCTCAACATCGTCGAAATTGGCGATTTGCCGCTCTATAACGAAGACATCGATGGCGCTTCACCGCCGGCAGCCTACAGCACTTTCCGACAACAGGTGAGCTCATCCGACGCGGTGTTGTTCGTGACCCCGGAATACAACCGTTCGGTGCCGGCGCCGCTGAAAAACGCGATTGACGTCGGTTCTCGCCCTTATGGCAAGAGTTCGTGGAGTGGCAAGCCCGGCGCCGTTATCAGTGCTTCTCCGGGGGCCGTCGGCGGGTTTGGTGCCAATCACAACCTGCGTCAGTCCATGGTGTTTCTGAATGTGCCGATGATGCAGCAGCCGGAGGCCTATCTGGGGAACGCCGGTTCGGCGTTCGACGAGGCGGGCAAGTTGTCCGAGTCGGTCAAGCCGTTCCTGCAAAATTTCATCAATGCCTATGGGCAATGGGTCGAGCAGCACAAGAAAGTTTGATGTTCATTGGTCAGCGCTTTGTCCTGCGAAGCGCTGGATAACCGGCAATGCGGTTGTCTCTTTGGACCGGGTTGACCCCTTCGCGAGCAGGCTCGCTCCCACAGGGATCCTCAGTGGATACAAAACTTGCGAATGACTGAGATCCAATGTGGGAGCGAGCCTGCTCGCGATGGGGACGGCTCAGACACAGCAAAATTCAGGTATTGCCCGGCACATTCGGCCAAAGATCCGCCACCAGAAACAATCGCTCGGCTTCTTCCCAGTCGCCGCTGGCATTTTCCGTCAGGCGCACCAGCAATTGTGCCGGCGCCAGCGGGTCCAGGTCATTGAGCCACGCCTGCATCTGTTCAGGGTTCCAGGTGTGCTCCGCCGAGTAATGCGCCGGCGCCAGCCAGGCGTGGCGAGGCAGGGGTTGCCAGCGACCGGGCGGGCTCTGGGCCAACAATGCCGGCCAATCCTTTTGATGCAACCAACGACCGCGCAAATGCTGCGGATGTGCGCCCGCCGGTGAGGCCGCCTGTCCGGGCCATGGGTACAGCAAGTACCCGCCCAGCCACAAATGGGCGCTGAACGCCTGGATATCCAGCGCCGCCAGCACTTCACGGCTCTCGGGGCGCGCGGAAATCGGCAATTGATGCTGGCTCAGGTGCGCCAGTTTGCGGTCGAGCCGGTCGTGGCAGCCCGGGCCCAGCCACTGGGCGGTGTCATGTCCGTCGCCGGATTGCGGGCCGAGGTAGAGCTTGATCGCCAGTTCCAGGTGATGCACGCCGTCGCGGTCGCGCAGCAGCATGTCCAGTTCACCCAGGGTGTGCCCCTCGCGGCGAATCGGCATGTTGGCGGCAATCAGTTCTATGCCGGGCGCATGCTGTACGGCGAATTGCCAGAGGCGTTCGTAATACAGGCCCAGACGCTGGGTCCGGGCCTGGGCCAGCCAGTGCAGCAAGCCATAACTGTCCCGGTCCAGTTGCCGCAGCCAATGCTCCAGGCGCTCCGGTGTCTGCACCCAGTCGCTACCGGCCAGCGGGTGACGCTGTGGCCACAGGGTGCCGTCCAGCATAGGCGGCGCGAGGATGACCCACGCCAGGTCACGCACTTCGGGATGGCGTAATTGATGGGGCAGGTGGAGCAAATCGGGAAATAGCATCATCTTGCGAGCATAGCCCGAAACCCGGGCACAACCTTGAAGCTGAAAGGATTTTGTCTACGGGCGGCTTTCGCCCATAATCGTGGTTTTCGCCGCCACACAGATCCCCGCAGGAGCCCCATGGAGCAATTTCGCAATATCGGCATCATCGGTCGCCTGGGCAGTTCCCAGGTGCTGGATACCGTCCGCCGACTGAAACGGTTTCTGCTCGATCGTCACCTGCACGTGATCCTCGAAGACACCATCGCCGAAGTGCTGCCAGGGCATGGCTTGCAAACCTCGTCGCGCAAGATGCTCGGCGAAGTCTGCGACATGGTCATCGTGGTCGGTGGTGACGGCAGCCTGCTCGGCGCCGCCCGGGCACTGGCCAGGCACAATATCCCGGTGCTCGGCATCAACCGCGGCAGCCTGGGTTTCCTGACCGACATTCGCCCCGACGAGCTGGAAACCAAGGTCGCCGAAGTGCTGGATGGCCACTATCTGGTGGAAAACCGCTTCCTGCTGCAGGCCGAAGTCCGTCGCCACGGCGAGGCCATCGGCCAGGGCGATGCACTGAACGATGTGGTACTGCACCCAGGCAAATCCACCCGAATGATCGAATTCGAGCTGTACATCGACGGCCAGTTCGTCTGCAGCCAGAAGGCCGACGGCCTGATCGTCGCCACGCCGACCGGTTCCACCGCATATGCACTGTCTGCCGGCGGGCCGATCATGCATCCCAAGCTCGACGCTATTGTGATTGTGCCGATGTACCCCCATACCTTGTCAGGTAGACCGATTGTGGTCGATGGCAACAGTGAGCTGAAAATCGTCGTGTCCAAGGATATGCAGATTTACCCGCAAGTCTCGTGTGACGGGCAGAACCACTTTACCTGCGCGCCCGGCGACACCATTACCGTCAGCAAGAAAGCCCAGAAACTGCGGCTGATTCACCCGCTCGACCACAACTACTATGAAGTCTGCCGGACCAAGCTCGGCTGGGGCAGCAAGTTGGGGGGTGGAGGCGACTGATGCTCGATCCCGCGCGTAGCTACGACCTGATCGGTGACGTGCACGGTTGCGCTCTGACCCTGGAGCACTTGCTCGACCGACTCGGTTATCACAAACAGGCTGGCGTCTGGCGACACGCCTCGCGCATGGCGGTGTTCGTCGGCGATATCATCGATCGCGGCCCGCGGATTCGCGAGGCGCTGCATATCGTCCACGACATGGTCGAGGCCGGTCAGGCGCTGTGCATCATGGGCAACCACGAGTTCAATGCGCTGGGCTGGAGCACGCCGGCGCTACCCGGCAGCGGCAAGCAATTCGTGCGCGAGCACACGCCGCGCCATGCCCGCCTGCTGCATGAAACCCTGACCCAGTTCGAACACCATCCGGGTGACTGGCACGACTTCCAGCAATGGTTCTATGAGCTGCCATTGTTCGTCGATGCCGGACGCTTCCGGGTGGTACATGCCTGCTGGGACGCCGGCCTGATCGAACCGCTGCGGGCGTTGTTCCCCAACGGTTGYGTCGACGAGCCTTTTCTCCAGGCTTCGGCGGAATCGGGATCTTTTGCCTGCACCGTCTTCGATCGCCTGTTGCGCGGCACGGACATGCGCTTGCCCCATGGCCTGACCATGACCAGCGGCGATGGGCTGGTGCGTTCGTTCTTCCGCACCAAGTTCTGGGAAGACGATCCGAAAACCTACGGCGACATCGTGTTCCAGCCCGATGCACTGCCCGAACCCGTGGCCCGGACGCCGCTGACGTCCACCGAAAAAAACAGTTTGCTGCGCTATGGCATCGACGAGCCGCTGCTGTTCGTCGGTCATTACTGGCGCAGCGGCAAGCCGGTACCGATCCGGCCGAACCTGGCCTGTCTGGATTACAGCGCGGTGCTGTACGGCAAACTGGTTGCCTATCGCCTGGATCAGGAAACCCGTCTGGATCCGCATAAATTCGTCTGGGTCGATGTCGAGCGGCCGGAGGTGCTGCAATGAGTGCTGTAGCGGTATTGCGTCTGCCATTGGCGGTGGACTTGAGCGGGTTCGTCACGCTGCTCAAGCGCATGCAGGTGCCCCACCGCGTCAGTGAAGAGGCTGGCGAGCAGGTGCTGTGGGTGCCGCAGAACATCAGCGAAGACGTTCGCGCGCTGTACGAACGCTTTCCGGCGGGCGACCCCGATCAGCAGCTGGACATTCCGTTGGCGCAGACCATCGAGCGTCCGGGGTTCGTCGAACAATTGAAATATGCCAGGGCCACCGCGCTGGTGCTGTTGCTGAGCGTGATTGTCGGCGCAGTGACCATGCTCGGCGACAATCTTGAAACGCTGCGCTGGCTGACCTTCCTCGAATTCCGCGTGGTTGGCGAATACCTCCACTTCACGCCACTGGCCGACAGCCTGGCGGCGGGGCAGTGGTGGCGCCTGTTCACGCCGATGCTGATTCACTTCGGCATCCTGCACCTGGCGATGAACGGCATGTGGTACTGGGAACTGGGGCGGCGCATCGAGTCGCGTCAGGGCAGTATCAACCTGATCGGCCTGACCCTGCTGTTCAGCCTGGTGTCCAACTACGCCCAGTATTTCTTCAGCGGCCCGACCTTGTTCGGTGGTTTGTCCGGTGTACTGTACGGCCTGCTCGGGCATTGCTGGATCTTCCAGCTGCTGGCGCCGAACCCGGCTTATCGCCTGCCGCGAGGCGTGCTGGTGATGATGCTGGTGTGGTTGCTGCTGTGCCTGTCCGGGCTGGTCTCGATGATCGGCTTCGGCGAAATCGCCAACGCGGCCCATGTCAGCGGGTTACTCATCGGATGCTTCACCGGTTTGTTGGGCGGGTTGTATAACCGCCGTAAACTGGCCGCCTAATTCAGAACATGCAATAAAGAGACGGAGACCCAATGTCCTCTTTTAACGAAATGATCAAGAACATCACCCACGATATCTACGAGAGCCTGAAACTGGCCGTGGAAATCGGCAAATGGTCCGACGGTGGCAAACTCACCGCGGAGCAGCGCGAGCTGTCACTGCAGGCGATGATCGCCTGGGAAGTCCAGAACCTGCCCGAGGACCAGCGTACCGGCTACATGGGGCCGCAGGAATGCGCTTCGAAGTCGATCGAAGTACCGAACATCCTGTTCAAGTCGGATGCCATCCATTGATCGAGATTGGCCGCGGTGCAATCAGCAAAATGTCGGCGCGCCTGGACGGGTCGAACGTGCAATACGCATTTCGTCTGGGCGAAACCGAGGTCCCGGTCAATCCGTTGATCGGTACCACGGTGCGCCTGGAATACCTGGGTGCGATCCACTGCATCCATTGCGGACGCAAGACCAAGACCAGTTTCAGCCAGGGCTACTGCTACCCGTGCATGACCAAACTGGCCCAGTGCGACGTCTGCATCATGAGCCCGGAGCGTTGCCACTTCGACGCCGGCACCTGCCGCGAGCCCGAATGGGGCGAGAAGTTCTGCATGACCGACCACGTGGTGTACCTGGCCAATTCGTCGGGGGTGAAAGTCGGGATTACCCGCGCCACCCAGCTGCCGACCCGCTGGCTCGACCAGGGTGCGAGCCAGGCCTTGCCGATCATGCGCGTCTCGACCCGGCAACAGTCCGGTTTCGTCGAGGATCTGTTCCGCAGCCAGGTGGCCGACAAGACCAACTGGCGTGCTTTGCTCAAGGGCGATGCGGCGGCGGTGAACCTGGCCGAGGTCCGCGATCAACTGTTCGACAGCTGCGCTGAAGGTTTGCTCGGGTTGCAGCAGCGATTTGGCTTGCAGGCGATCCAGCCGGTGACCGATGTCGAACCGCTGGAAATCCGCTACCCGGTCGAGCAATACCCGGCGAAGATCGTCAGCTTCAACCTGGACAAGAACCCGATTGCCGAAGGCACGCTGATGGGGGTCAAGGGCCAGTACCTGATCTTCGACACCGGCGTGATCAATATTCGTAAATACACGGCTTACCAGCTCGCCGTGCATCAGTAAGGACTCCAGCATGCGCACCGAACAACCGAAGATGATCTACCTCAAGGACTATCAGGCGCCCGAGTACCTGATCGACGAAACGCACCTGACCTTCGAGTTGTACGAGGACCACAGCCTGGTCCATGCGCAACTGGTGATGCGCCGCAACCCCGAGCGTGGCCCGGGGCTGCCGCCGCTGGTGCTGGACGGCCAGCAGCTTGAGCTGTTGGCGGTGACTCTGGCCGACCAGGAGCTTACCGAGGCGCAGTATCAGCTGACCGAGAATCACCTGACCCTGCATCCGACCAGCACCACCTTCACGGTCGACACCAGCGTCAGGATCCACCCGGAAACCAACACCGCGCTGGAAGGCCTGTACAAGTCCGGCACGATGTTCTGCACCCAGTGCGAGGCTGAAGGCTTCCGCAAAATCACCTATTACCTCGATCGCCCGGACGTGATGAGTAAGTTCACCACCACGGTGGTTGCCGAACAACACAGCTATCCGGTACTGCTGTCCAACGGCAACCCGATCGCTTCCGGTCCCGGCGAAGACGGCCGGCACTGGGCGACCTGGGAAGACCCGTTCAAGAAACCGGCGTACCTGTTTGCGCTGGTGGCCGGTGACCTGTGGTGCGTCGAAGACAGCTTCACCACCATGAGCGAGCGCAACGTGGCGCTGCGCATTTACGTCGAGCCGGAAAACATCGACAAGTGCCAGCACGCCATGAACAGCCTGAAGAAGTCCATGCGCTGGGACGAAGAGGTCTACGGTCGCGAGTACGACCTGGACATCTTCATGATCGTCGCCGTGAATGACTTCAACATGGGCGCCATGGAAAACAAGGGCCTCAACATCTTCAACTCCAGCGCCGTGCTGGCCAAGGCCGAAACCGCCACCGACGCCGCGCACCAACGGGTCGAGGCAATCGTCGCCCACGAATACTTCCACAACTGGTCGGGCAACCGCGTGACCTGCCGCGATTGGTTCCAGCTATCGCTCAAGGAAGGCTTCACCGTGTTCCGCGATGCCGGTTTCTCCTCGGACATGAACTCGGCCACGGTCAAGCGCATCCAGGACGTGGCCTACCTGCGCACCCACCAGTTCGCCGAAGACGCCGGTCCCATGGCCCACGCCGTGCGCCCGGACAGCTTCATCGAGATTTCCAACTTCTACACCCTGACCGTGTACGAAAAGGGCTCGGAAGTGGTCGGCATGATCCACACCTTGCTCGGCGCCGAAGGCTTCCGCAAAGGCAGCGACCTGTACTTCGAGCGCCACGACGGCCAGGCCGTGACCTGCGATGACTTCATCAAGGCCATGGAAGATGCCAATGGTGTCGACCTGACCCAGTTCAAGCGCTGGTACAGCCAGGCCGGTACACCGCGTCTGGCGGTAACTGAGTCCTACGACAGCGCCGCGAAAACCTACAGCCTGACCTTCCGCCAGAGCTGCCCGCAAACCCCGGACAAGGTTGAAAAACTGCCGTTCGTGATCCCTGTCGAGCTGGGCCTGCTGGATTCCAAAGGGGCAGCGATTGCCCTGCGTCTGTCCGGTGAAGCCACCGCGCAAGGGACCTCGCGGGTCATTTCGGTGACCGAAGCCGAGCAGACTTTCACCTTCGTCGATATCGCCGAACAACCGCTGCCATCGTTGCTGCGTGGTTTCTCGGCGCCGGTGAAACTGAGTTTCCCGTACAACCGCGACCAGTTGATGTTCCTGATGCAGCACGACAGCGACGGCTTCAACCGCTGGGATGCCGGCCAGCAACTGTCGGTGCAGGTGCTGCAGGAATTGATCGGCCAGCAGCAGAAGGGCGAAGCACTGGTACTCGATCAGCGTCTGGTGTCGGCGCTGCGTACTGTGCTCTCGGACGAGTCGCTGGATCAGGCCATGGTCGCAGAAATGTTGTCGCTGCCAAGCGAAGCGTACCTGACCGAGATCAGCGAAGTGGCAGACGTCGAGGCGATTCATGTCGCCCGCGAGTTTGCCCGCAAGCAACTGGCTGACGCGTTGTTCGAAGGCCTGTGGCAGCGTTATCAGGCCAATCGCGAATTGTCGAAGCAGACGCCGTACATGGCCGAAGCCGAGCATTTCGCCCGTCGTGCCTTGCAGAACATCGCGTTGTCCTACCTGATGCTCAGCGGCAAGCCGGAAGTTGTGGCTGCGACCCTGGAGCAGTTCGACGCGTGCGACAACATGACCGAGCGCCTGACCGCACTCGCCGTGCTGGTCAATTCACCGTTCGAAGCCGAGAAGGCCAAGGCGCTGGCCAGCTTCGCCGAGCACTTCAAGGACAACCCGCTGGTCATGGATCAGTGGTTCAGCGTCCAGGCCGGCAGTGYGTTGCCCGGTGGCCTGGCGCGGGTCAAGGCGTTGATGCAGCACCCGGCGTTCAACATCAAGAACCCGAACAAGGTGCGGGCACTGGTTGGTGCGTTTGCCGGGCAGAACCTGATCAACTTCCATGCTGCCGATGGTTCCGGGTATCGCTTCCTCGCGGATCTGGTGATCGAGTTGAATGGCTTTAATCCGCAGATTGCTTCTCGCCAGTTGGCGCCTTTGACTCGCTGGCGCAAGTACGACAGTGCTCGTCAGGCTTTGATGAAGGGGGAGCTGGAGCGGATTCGGGCTTCGGGGCAGTTGTCCAGTGATGTGTTTGAAGTGGTCAGCAAGAGTTTGGCTTGATCTTGGCTTTTGAACTTGGCGGCCTTTGGGCCGACCAGGTTCTTGGTTGATTGAGTACATATCCGTTTCTGCGGTAACGGCGGCTTATGGTTCCGCTCTTACAGCCAGCCCTTTCAAGGTCTTCGTTTAGAATCCCCTAAAACTCCAGTCAGGGTGACGAAAACGATGTGGGCAGAAGTTCTAGCGCGGTTTGAAAAAAAGACACCGGCCAGTGTCATGACGAAATTGATACTGGAGCAGGCTGTTCCTGCCGAATGGGTGGATCAGGTGTTTGAAGAACACCGTCAACGCCAGTACCCGCG